>NZ_QTVP01000041.1:0-17190 GCF_003460645.1 Faecalibacterium sp. OF04-11AC
CCTTTCCGGCCGGGAAAGGGGCTCTTTTGGATGTTTGGGAAACTTGTCTGAATTTGCGGGAGATTTTTCTCCAGGTTGTCCATTGTAAAGAGTCAGACTAAAGCTTTATACTAGGAGCACGGAGCGCTTTGGAAATTTGAACCCCAAAGCAGAAAAGAGAGGATATTATGCAAGAGAATAAGATTTCCCGCCGCAATTTCCTACGCGTGGCCGGTGCATCGGCTACGGCTGCTGCCGTGAGCGGTCTGGCCCCCTCGGCTGCTGCCTGTGACATCAAAAACCTGTGGAGCATGGACCTGCAGATCCTTGCTACCAGCGATACCCACGGCAAGTTTGACCCCTGGGATTACGCCGCAACAAGGAAGACGCTTCCGGCAGCGTGGCCCAGCAGGCCACTGCGATCCGGGAAGCCCGCACCAAGACCACGCTGGTGGTGGACGCGGGCGATACCATCCAGGCAAACTCGGCAGAACTGTTCCTCAATGACGATATCCACCCGATGATCGCGGCCCAGAACGCCATCGGCTATGATGTCTATGTCACCGGTAACCATGAGTACAACTATGGCATGGCCACGCTGGAAAAAGTGCTCTCCCAGCAGAAAGCCAAGGTGCTGACGGGCAACGTCTACAGCCCCGAGGGCAAACCTCTGGCAGACGGCTATACCATCATCCACAAGGGCGGTGTCAAGATCGGCGTCATCGGCATGGTCACCCCCAACATCACCCGCTGGGACTCCAAGAACCTTGAGGGCTGGACCGTCACCAACCCTGTGGACGAGAGCCGGAAGATCATCGACCAGATCAAGGATCAGGTGGATGTCATCGTTGGCGTTATGCACATGGACGTGGAGAACGAGTATGGTGTTTATGGCTCCGGTGTTACCGACCTGGCCAATGCCTGCCCGGAGTTCGATGTCATCGTGGCAGCCCACGGCCACAAGAGCATCCCCAACCAGATGATCAACAACGTGCTGGTGGTGGAGAACAAGAACGCGGGCGCTACCGTGTCTGAGATCCACCTCTACCTGCAGCGCGGCCTGGACGGCAAGTGGAAAGTGAAGAACCGCACCTCCGAGAACCTGCTGATCAAGGATTACGCGCCGGACCCCGAGCTTACCGCTCTGCTGGCCGAGTACGACGCCCGCGCCAAGGAAGACGCCGTGACGCCCATCGGTGAGCTGCGCGGCGGCGACCTGGCCCCGGCCAATGAGATCGACTGCCTGCCGCAGGCCATGATCCAGGATACCGCTCTGCTGGACTTCATCAACGAAGTGCAGATGTACTATACCGGTGCACAGGTCTCTGCAACGGCTCTGACCTCCATGACCTCCCAGATGAAAGAGGGCACCATCCGCAAGTGCGATATGGCCAGCATCTACACCTACCAGAACACCCTGTACAAGCTGCAGATGAACGGCCTGCAGCTGCGCAAGTTCATGGAGTGGTCGGCTGCGTTCTTCAAGACCTGGGAGCCGCAGGATGTCACCATCGCCTTTGATTCCTCTGTCCGCTACTACCTGTACGATGCCTTTGCAGGCGTCAAGTATGATCTGGACATCTCCAAGGAGCCGGGCAACCGCATCCGGAACCTGACCTGGATGAACGGCAAGGCCGTGCAGGATACCGATAGCTTTGTGGTGGCCGTGAACAACTACCGCGCTACCACCCAGCTGCTGGCCTATGCGGATATCTTCGCCGAGGGCGATGAGCTGCCCAAGTTGCTGGAGATCGACGTCCGTGGCGATGTGGGCGGTGTCCGCGAGCTGCTGGGCGAGTACATCCGCACCGTCAAGGGCGGCACCATCGAGCCCCATGTGGACAATAACTGGAAGATCGTGGGCAACAACTGGAAAGCTGCCGACCACGAAAAGGCTGTCCGCTTGCTGCGTGAGGGCAAGCTGGCACTCAATGAGAACGCCGACAGCCGCACCCTGCCCGGCAAGGCCATCACCACGGCAGACATTGCCGCGTTCTGATGCCTGGTTCCCCGGCAATTGACCCCTTAAAATAAGCGAAAGGACGTGCAGCTATTATGGCTGCACGTCTTTTTTGTGCAAAGATGGCTAAAAACCTCGCTGATATTCGCCATAATGTGGAAATTTTGGTGGGGGGGGGTAAACTTGCGCAAAATCATATCTTTTTGAAACGAAATATTGTATAATAAAATTAAATGTGGATGAGTCCGATGCAAAACAGCAGGCTTGGCCGGAGAGGAGACCCCGATGATAGAAAAACTGAAAAAGCTGCTGTTGTATGCCGGGGCAGAGCCAGAAGATTTTGCACGCTGTCAGATGGATGTGCAGATCGCCAACCGACATCGGCTGACCGCGTTTCTGGGCACGGCTTGTGCCTTTTTTGTGGCGCTGACCCTTGGTTCCTGTATGGTGCCGCTGCTGTATGACCATATCCCGGTTTTTGCAGTGGCCCTCATTGTCAGCCTGGGACTGCTGGCCGTGGAGCAGATGCTCCCGCAAAAGCTGGGTCTGTTTTTAAACTGGGAGATCTACGCCTTTGGAGCCATGGTCTATGGCCTGGGGATTTTCCTGGGCACGGTGCAGACCCCGGATCAGCGCGCTACCGCGTTTTTTCCGTTTCTGCTCTGTGTGCCGATGTTGTTTATGATGCGGCCCATCCTGCACATTGCCAATGTGTTGCTGTTCGACGGCATTTTTCTGGTCTGCGTCACCCGCTTCAAGGACTGGCGGGTCATCCCCATGGATGTCTGCAACGCGTTGGTGTTCGGGGCCATCTCCTGCATTGTGTCCACCTTTGTCATGAGCACGATGTACGGCAACTTTATCACCAGCAGCAAGCTGACTACCGTGGCGGAAAGCGACCTCAACACCCGGCTGCACAACCGCAATGCCTACGAGAACCGCCTGCGGGATTACCCGCTCCGGTGCAGCAACAGCCTCACCTGTGTTTACATCGACGTCAACGGCCTCCATGAGCTGAACAACACCTATGGCCACGAGGAGGGAGACAAGATGCTCCGCACCGTGGCCTGCATCCTGCGGGAGATCTTTGGGGAAGAGGACAGCTACCGCATTGGCGGAGATGAGTTTGTGGCCTTTGCGCTGGACAGCCCCGACACGGAGCTGAACGAAAACATGGAGCAGTTTGTCCGGCAGGTGGAGGAGGCAGGCTATTCCGTGGCCGTGGGCACTGCCTCCCACAGCGCGGGCGGCATTGACATTGACGCTCTCATCAAAAAGGCGGAGCAGCGGATGTATCTGGACAAAAGCAGACATTACGAACAGCTGCGGCGCGGCACCGAAGAATGAGCACAGCGCAGGGAAAACTCCCGCAGGCGCTGTGCTTTTTTGCGCCCTTATATTTCTTTTTCCGGTGGTTCGTGGTACAATATACTGTAATTGAAATTTTGGAGCGGGAGGGAACCTCATGCAGAATACGACCATTGCCGCCATTGCCACGGCACCGGGGGCGGGCGGCATCGCGGTGGTGCGGCTGTCCGGGCCGGAGAGCTATGCCGTGGCCGCGCGGGTGTTCCACCCGGCCAACCCGAACAAGAATGTGGAGGAGGCCAAAGGCTACACAGCCCTGTTTGGCTCCTTTGTGGAAGGAGACGACGCCTTTGACGAGGGCGTGGCCCTGTTTTTCCGGGAACCCCACAGCTACACCGGGGAGGACGTGGTGGAGCTTTCCTGCCACGGCGGCAGTGCGGTGGCCCGGCGGCTGGTGGAAGCCTGCATTGCCGCAGGCGCAGCCCCGGCAGCTCCCGGCGAGTATACCCGCCGCGCGTTCCTCAACGGCAAAATGAGCCTGACCCAGGCGGAAGCCGTCATGGACATTATTTCGGCAGACGGCAAACAGGGAGCGGCGCTGGCCAACGCGTCCCTCTCCGGCGCGCTGGCGAAAAGATCGGCGCCGAAAAAGAGGCCCTGACCGGCCTGCAGGCCCATCTGGCTGCCTGGGTGGATTTCCCGGAAGAAGATGTCCCCGAGCTGGACGACGCCCACCTGCACACGGTGCTGGGGCAGGTCCAGCAGGAGCTGGACGGCCTGATAAAAAACTATGACGCCGGGGCCGTGCTCCGGGAGGGCGTGGACTGTGCCATTGTGGGCCGCCCCAACGCGGGCAAATCCACGCTGCTCAACCTGCTGGCCGGGTTTGACCGGGCCATTGTTACCCCGGTGGCGGGCACTACCCGCGACGTGGTGGAGCAGGCGGTGCAGCTGGGGGATATCCGGCTCAACCTGTTTGACACCGCAGGCCTGCGCCAGACCGATGACGCCATTGAGGCCGAGGGCATCCGCCGCAGCTGGAAGAAGCTGGACGAGGCCGGGCTGATCCTGGCCGTCTTTGATGGCTCGGAACCTCTGACCCGGGAAGACCTGGCCCTGGCTCAGCGCTGTGCGGGCCGCCCGGCCATTGCCCTCGTCAACAAGGAGGACAAGCCGACCCGGTTTGACGCGGAAATCATCGCGGGCGATTTTGCCATGGTGATTCCGGTCTGCTGCCAGGAAGAGGGGAGCCGGAAAGTCATCGCGGCGGCAGTGGCCCGTCTGCTGGGCACCAACCAGATCGACCCGCACGCCGCCAGCCTTTCCGGCCAGCGGCAGTTGGCCGCCGCCACCCGTGCCCGGGACGCCGTGGCCGGGGCGCTGGACGCCGTGGAGGGAGGTTTCGGGCTGGATGCCGTTTCCGTCTGTGTGGACGACGCGCTGGATGCCCTCTGTGAGCTGACCGGTGAAAATGCATCGGAAGCGGTCATCAACGAAGTATTTGAACGTTTTTGTGTGGGAAAGTAGAACCTCTCAGCCGTTTTCAGCGGCAGCTCCCCTGACAGGGGAGCCTTTGGCAAAGAGGGGAAGTTTATTGGTTTTAAGGGAAAGTTTCAAATGAACCATTTAGGAGATTATGACGTCATCGTCATTGGTGCGGGCCATGCCGGCATTGAGGCAGCCCACGCCGCCGCCACGCTGGGGGCAAAGACGGCAGTCTTTACCATGAGTCTGGATGCCATCGGCAATATGCCCTGCAACCCCAGCATCGGCGGAACTGCAAAAGGTACGTTGGTGCGTGAATTGGACGCTCTTGGCGGTGTGATGGGCCTGGCGGCGGATGCTACTTATCTGCAGAGCCGGATGCTGAACAAGGGCAAGGGCCCTGCCGTCCACGCCCTGCGCGTCCAGACCGACCGCAAGCGATACCACGAATATATGAAGCACGCGCTGGAGCTGACGCCCGGCCTTGCCATCCATCAGGCGGAAGTCGTTTCCATCGAGGTGGAGCAGGGGAGAGTCAAGGGCGTGGTGACCCAGCTCAACGGGGAATATGGGGCCAAGTGTGTTGTCATTGCCACGGGCACCAACCTGGGCGGCAAAATTTTTGTCGGGGATGCGTGGTATGCGTCCGGCCCGGACGGAATGCACGCGGCCAACGCGCTGACCGAGAGCCTGAAAGCGGCGGGCCTGCCCTTGCGGCGGTTCAAGACCGGCACCCCGGCCCGTGTCCACCGGCGGAGCATTGATTTCTCCCAGCTGGAGTGCCAGCCCGGCGACCCGGACAATGAGCTGCAGCCGTTCAGTTTCCTGACAGACACGCCCATGCACAATAAAGTGGAGTGCTGGATCGCCTACACCAACCCCACCACCCACAAGATCATTCTGGATAACATCCAGCGCAGCCCCCTTTACGGCGGTATGATCGAGGGCGTCGGCCCCCGGTACTGCCCCTCCATTGAGGATAAGGTGGTGCGGTTTGCGGGCAAGGAGCGCCACCCCATCTTTGTGGAGCCTGCGGGGAGAACACCGAGGAAATGTATTTGCAGGGCGCTTCCAGCAGCCTGCCGGAAGATGTGCAGAACGCGTTTTACCGCAGCATCAAGGGCTTTGAGCACATTGAGATCATGCGCCCGGCCTATGCCATCGAGTACGACTGTGTAGACCCCACCAGCCTGGAAGCCACACTGGAAAGCAAGCATGTCCGGGGCCTGTACGGTGCCGGGCAGTTCAACGGCACCTCCGGCTACGAGGAAGCAGCCGCGCAGGGTTTGCTGGCAGGACTGAACGCCGCCCGTAACGCCCTGGGGAAGGAACAGCTCATCCTGCCCCGGCACACCAGCTACCTCGGCACGCTGGTGGATGACCTGGTGACAAAGGGTGTGATGGACCCCTACCGGATGATGACCAGCCGGAGCGAGTACCGCCTGACCCTGCGGCAGGACAACGCTGACCAGCGCTTGACCCCCATCGGCCGGGAATACGGCCTGGTGCAGGATGACCGCTGGGCAAAGTACCAGCACACCCAGAACATTCTGGAAGCCGAGCGCCGCCGCCTGCATGAGACGCACCTCCGCACGGCAGAGCTCCGGGCCGCTATGGAGGAAGCCGGGCTTGCCCCGGCCGCCGAGGGCGGCATTGCCGAAGAGCTGCTCCGCCGCCCGGAAATTTCGTACCCGCTGGTGGCAAAGCTCATCGGCTGGGGAGAGGGGATCACCCCCATGCTGGCCGAGCGGCTGGAAACGGAGATCAAATACGCGGGTTATATCGCACGGCAGGACCGGATGATCCGGGACGTGGCGCGGCACGAGAAGACGCTCATCCCGGAGGATTTCTGCTACGAGAATCTGACGGGCCTGACGCTGGAAGCCCGCGAAAAGCTTTCCCGCATCCGCCCCAAGAATCTGGGGCAGGCGGGGCGCATCCCGGGCGTGTCGCCCTCGGATGTGGCACAACTGAGCATTGCACTGGCGGCACGCCCTCTCAGCCGCTGACGCGCCAGCTCCCCCAGAGGGAGAACCAAGACTTGCTGAAAGGAGGGAGGAACCATGGAACAACTGGTACTGTATGAGGGCCGCCCCGCGGACTGCACCGGACGGTTGGAAAAAGAAGTCCGCACCTATGATTTTCTGGACAAGCTGGGCATCCATTACTGGCGCACCGACCATGCATGGATGAAAGCCGATACCATGGAGGATTGCCATGTCATTGATGCCTGCCTGAACGCGACGGTCTGCAAAAACTTATTCCTCTGCAACCGCCAGAGGACGAACTTCTATCTGCTGATGATGCCGGGAAACAAGCCGTTCAAGACGAAAGAGCTCTCTCATCAGCTGGGCATCGCGCGGCTGAGCTTTGCGTCCCCGGAGGATATGGAGCAGTATCTGGACTGCACGCCGGGCTCTTCCTCCATCATGGGACTGATGAACGACCCGGAGAACCATGTGCAGCTGCTGCTGGACAAGGATGTGAAAGCAGGGGAGTTCATCGGGTGCCACCCCTGCATCAATACGTCCTCGCTGAAACTGTACACGAAAGATATTTTTGAAAAGTTTCTGCCTGCGGTACATCACGAGCCGATTTTTGTGGAATTGACGGGAGAATAAAGTTATGATCGACAAAGCGAGACTGGAACAGAAATGTTCCATGTGGAACATCGCCCTGACGGGCACCCAGCTGGACCAGCTGGACGCCTTTGCGCGGATCCTGGTGGACTACAACCGGAAAGTCAACCTGACTGCCATCACCGACCCGGAGGGCATTGAGGATAAGCATTTCCTTGACAGCCTGCTCTTTGCCTCCCAGCCGGAAGTGGCAGGGAAGATGGTGGATGTGGGTGCCGGTGCCGGTTTCCCCGGCATTGTGACAAAAATCTACAAGCCGGAGCTGGAGCTTACCCTGATGGAGCCCACGGGCAAGCGGGTGGAGTTTTTGAAGTATGCCTGCGCCCAGCTGGGTCTCACGGGCGTGGAGTTTGCCAAGGAGCGCGCGGAGGAAGCCGCCCGCAAGGTGTGGCGGGAGCAGTTTGATCTGGCCTCTGCCCGTGCCGTGGCAGCCCTGCCGATGCTGGCGGAGTACTGCCTGCCGCTGGTAAAAGTGGGCGGCAGCTTTTTGGCCATGAAAGGCGCTTCCGGAGAGGAAGAGCTGGCGGCCGCCCGGGGAGCCATCAAAAAGCTGGGCGGCGAGTACAAAGAGACCCGCACCCTGCACCTGCCGGGGGGCGATACCCGCACTCTCATCCTCTGCAAAAAGATTTCGCAAACTCCGACAGCCTACCCCAGAAACGGCGGAAAGATCGCAAAAAGTCCGCTGAAATAACGCAGAACTGAACAAAATATGCAACGCCCTGCCGAACGAAACTTCTGGCAGGGCGTTGCTTTTTCTGTTACACTGAGTGCAGAACGCCTGTGTTTTCCACGTTTTCCCGGGAAGGGTGGAAAACAAACCTGCAATCACTGCGAAAGGGGAAGAATTATGTTTGAACGGAAAAAATCAGCGGGAAAAATCCACGCACTGCCCATCGACGCCATCCGGCCCTCGCCATTTCAGGCCCGCACCAGCTTTGATGAGCAGGAGCTGGCCGGGCTTGCCCAGAGCATCCGGGAAAACGGCCTGCTCCAGCCCATCTCGGTACGGAAAACAGCCGATGGCAGCTATGAGCTGGTGGCGGGGGAGCGGCGGCTCCGTGCCTGCAAGCTGGCAAAGATGCAGACCATCCCGGCCATCCTCTGCAATTACAGCGACGAGCGGACCGCTGCCCTGGGCCTTTTGGAAAATCTGCAGCGGGAAAACCTGAACCCCTTTGAGCAGGCGCAGGGCCTGCGGGACGTGATGGTGCTGTGGGACTGCACCCAGGCCGAAGCGGCTAAGCGGCTGGGCATGGCACAGCCCACCCTCGCCAACAAGCTGCGGCTGCTGCAATTGACGGCCGACCAGCGGCAATTTGTGCTGGACAACGGCCTGACGGAACGCCACGCCCGGGCGGTGCTCCGCCTGCCCGAGAACCGCCGGAGTGAGGCACTTATCATGATCGCCAAGCGGAAAATGAACGCCCGCGCCACCGACCTTTACATTGACCAGCTCCTCAACGAGACACCGGGGAAGCACCGCATCTCCATGGTGAAAGACGTGCGGATCTTCGTCAACACCATCGACCACGCCATCCGTTTGATGACAGATAACGGGGTTCCGGCTACCTCTCACCGGGAAGAACGGGATGGATATATTGAGTATACGGTGCGCATTCCGACTGCGGCAGCACAGAAATAAGGAGAATTTACACGTTTTTTCTGCTTTTTTCAGCCGAAAGCGGTTCAAAAAGCGGCGCTGATGTGCTATACTAAGCTGTATAGGGGGCCTGCTGCGGGGAAAACGGCGGGTTCCGGCCTCGTAATGTTCCATGTGGAACAAATCTTTTTCCCGGGAGGAATCAAAAGCGCGTGGCAAAAATCGTTGCAGTTGCAAACCAGAAAGGCGGTGTCGGCAAGACAACGACGGCCGTCAACCTTTCGTCCTGCGTGGCAGCACTGGGGAAAAAAGTGCTGATCGTCGATCTGGACCCACAGGGCAATACCACCACGGGCTACGGCATCCCCAAACGGAGTGTCGAGCTGGGTACTTATGAAATGCTCATCGGGGAGGCGGAGCCCAAAGACGTCATCCGCAAAACCGAGTTCCGCACCGATGTCATCGGTTCCAACACCCGTCTGGCGGGCGCTGGCCTGGAAATGATCGACCTGCCCGGCCGAGAGAGCCGCCTGCGCAAGGCACTGGCGAAAGTGCAGCAGGATTACGACTTTATCTTCATTGACTGCCCGCCCAGCCTCGACCTGCTTACGCTCAACGGCCTGTGTGCCTGCGACAGCGTGCTTATCCCCATCCAGTGCGAGTATTATGCGCTGGAGGGCCTGTCGGAGCTCATCAGCACCCTGAAAACCATCCGCAAAAAGTATAACCCGTATCTGGATATCGAGGGCGTGGTCTTCACCATGTTCTCGGAGCGGCTCAACCTGACCATGCAGGTGGTGGACCAGGTCAAAAAATACTTTGGCCACAAAGTTTACAAGACCACCATCCCGCGCACCGTCCGCATCTCGGAAGCGCCCAGCTATGGCCAGCCCATCAATTTCTATGAGCCGAAAGGCAGGGGCAGCGAGGCTATATGGACCTCGCCATTGAGTTCGTCAAGAACAACCGCCCGCATGACGCGGCACCCAAGCGCCGCCGCAAGGCGGCCGAGGAGCAGGAGCCGCCCAAAAACGCGCTGGAAGAAGTATAAACACAGGGGGAAGAGAGATTCATGGCAAAAGGAAGAGGAGGCCTTGGCCGGGGGCTGGAAAGTCTGTTTGAGGACGCCGCCCCCAGCTTTGAGGCTGACACCCGGATCGAAACGCTGCCCCTGCGGGAGATCGAGCCAGACCCGGACCAGCCGCGCAAGACCTTTGATCATGACACACTGGGAGAGCTTGCCGCCAGCATCGCGGAGCACGGGCTGCTGCAGCCCATCGCGGTGCGTCCCCACGGGGTGGGGCGGTATCTCATCGTGGCCGGTGAGCGCCGCTGGCGGGCCAGCCGGATGGCGGGCCTGACCGAGGTGCCGGTCATCGTGAAAGACGTTACCGACGAGCAGGCAATGGAGCTGGCGCTGGTGGAAAACCTCCAGCGCGAGGACCTGGACCCGGTGGAAGAAGCAGCAGGCATCCGTGAGCTGATGACCCGCTGCAACCTGACCCAGGAGCAGGCGGCCCAGAAGCTGGGCAAGAGCCGGAGCGCTCTGGCCAACAGCCTGCGGCTGCTTAACCTGCCGGAAAATGTGCTGGAGCTGCTGAAAAGCGGTTTTATCACCATCGGCCACGCAAAAGTCATCCTGAGTCTGCCCACGCCGGAGCTGCAGGAGCAGGCCGCGCAGATCATCGCGGACAACCAGCTCAATGTCCGGCAGGCGGAAGCGCTCTGCAAAAAGCTGGCCAAACAGCCTGCGCGGAAGCTGACGCCGCCCACGCCTCAAAGCACCCTCCCGGTGGAGGTGGAAGAGAGCCTGAAGCAGGCCCTCGGCAACGAGGTGCGTGTGGCCTACCACGATGGCAAGGGCAAGCTGACTGTCCATTTTTACTCGGATGAGCAGCTCAAGGCTTTTGCCAACCTGCTGGGCCAGTACCAGACGTAAAATGCGATCTAAGGCGGGCCCCCGCCTTTGAACGGCACCGGAGAGGGCAGAACCTCTCCGGTGCGAACCGAAATAGAGTAAGGAGAGTAAATCATGCTTGATATCAAATTTGTCCGTGACAACCCGGACGCGGTCAAGGAAAACATCAAGAAGAAATTCCAGGACGCAAAGCTGCCGCTCGTGGATGAAGTCATCGAGAAAGATGCCAAGTACCGCGAGTGCCTGAAAGAGGTCGAGTCTCTCAAGGCCGCCCGCAACAAGCTCAGCAAGGCCAACGGCCCGCTGTTTGGCCAGCTGAAGAAGTGCACCGACGAGGCCAAGAAAGCCGAGCTGCAGGCCCAGATCGACGCCAACAACGCCGCCGTCAAGGCTGATGCCGACAAGATGGCCGAGCTGGAGGCTGAGGAGGGCAAGCTTGCCGCCCGCATCCAGGAGATCATGTACACCATCCCCCAGATGATCGACCCCAGCGTGCCCATCGGTCCCGATGACAGCTATAACGTCGAGGCACAGCGCTTCGGCGAGCCTGTCGTGCCCGATTTCCCCATCCCGTACCACACCGAGATCATGGAGAGCTTTGACGGCATTGATATGGATGCTGCAGGCCGCGTGGCTGGCAATGGCTTCTATTATCTGCTGGGCAACATCGCCCGCCTGCACGAAGCTGTGCTGGCTTACGCCCGCGATTTTATGATCAACAAAGGCTTCACCTACGTCATCCCCCCGTTCATGATGCACGGCAACGTGGTGCAGGGCGTGATGTCGTTCCCCGAGATGGACGCCATGATGTACAAGATCGAGGGTGAGGATCTGTACCTGATCGGTACCAGCGAGCACACCATGATCGGCCGTTTCATCGACCAGACCCTCGACGAGAGCAAGATGCCTCTGACCCTGACTTCCTACAGCCCCTGCTTCCGCAAGGAAAAGGGTGCCCACGGCATTGAGGAGCGCGGCATCTACCGCATCCACCAGTTCGAGAAGCAGGAGATGATCGTCGTCTGCCGCCCCGAGGAGAGCGCCGACTGGTACGAGAAGCTGTGGCAGATGTCTGTGGAGCTGTTCCGCAGCATGGAGATCCCGGTGCGTCAGCTCAACTGCTGCTCCGGCGACCTGGCTGACCTGAAAGTCAAGAGCTGCGACATCGAGGCATGGAGCCCCCGCCAGCAGAAGTATTTTGAGGTCTGCTCCTGCTCCAACCTGGGTGATGCACAGGCACGCCGCCTGCACATCCGCATCAAGGGCGAGGACGGCAAGAGCTATCTGGCCCACACCCTGAACAACACCTGCGTGGCACCTCCGCGTATGCTGATCGCATTCCTGGAGAACCACCTGCAGGCCGACGGCAGCGTTACCATCCCCAAGGTCCTGCAGCCCTACATGGGCGGCCTGGAGGTCATGGTGCCGACCAATAAGAAATAATTTTCCACAGAGTTTTCTCTGATGGTTGAAAACACCCCCGCCTGTGTGCAGCGATGCATCGGCGGGGGTGTTTTCGTGTGGAACGAAAAAAGTGAATTTTTTTGAAAAAAGATGTTGACAAAATGGGTCTGGTTGGATATAATAATAAAGCACTGTTCAAGTGCACGAAATAAATATGGCGGTATAGCTCAGTTGGCTAGAGCATTCGGTTCATACCCGAAGTGTCACCGGTTCAAATCCAGTTACCGCTACCATGTTACAGAGTTTCGCTAAGATAAGGGGGACGGTTGTCCGCAGTAGTGGATGACGAAAGTCGGAGGTTTTAGCGAAGCTCTGTATTTCTAAGGCCCGTTGGTCAAGCGGTTAAGACACGGCCCTTTCACGGCTGTAACATGGGTTCGATTCCCGTACGGGTCATAAAAAAACTCCCAATCTCAGGATTGGGAGTTTTTTTTATGCAACCCGTCCGAGGAATCGAACAGCACGGGCCGCCCGCAGGCGGCAACAGACAGCCCGGTGGGCTGTCTGTTCGTGCGCGGGTCCAAGAGAATTAGGAACGTCTCCAGAGCGAGACGACTGTTGATGATATCATTCCCGGTATTTTTCCATCATCTCTTTGAACAGCACCGCCGGAGAGGGCGGCGTGTAGGTGATGGCGTTGGCACCTGCGGCAATGGTCTCGGCAATGCTTTCTCCGGTCTTGCCGCCGCTGGCAATGATGGGAATGTCCGGAAACTGCTCCCGGATCCGCCGCACGACCTGAGGCGTCTCGGTGCTGCAGGCGACATTCAGGATCGAAGCGCCTGCATCCAGCCGCGCCTGGATGTTGGTATCGGCCTTTGTCATGGTGATGATGACTGGGATATCCACCACCCGGGAAACGGCCAGCAGATTCAGGTCCGAGATGGGGGAGTTGAGCACAACGCCCATGGCGCCCTGCCCCTCCACATCCTGGGCCAGCTGCAGGGTGCGCATCCCCTTGGTGGTGCCGCCTCCGACGCCGCAGAAGACCGGGATGTAAGAAGCCTGAATGATGGCATGGCTGATGGCCTGCTGAGGCGTGAATGGATAAACGGCAAATACGGCGTCTGCGTCACAATTGCGGATGATCGCAAGATCGGTGGTGAAAACAAAGCTTTTGAGCCGCCGCCCGTTGACCACGATGCCGCTGGCGGAATAAACTTCCTGCGGCATCCGGAGAATGTGCCGTAGGCGGCTTTCTACATTGGGAGAGGTCTTCTTTTCGGTTCCCATGGATGTGCCCTCCTGTGTCATTTTCTGGAATGGAATGAAATACAGTATAGGGAAGATCCTCCGCAAAATCAAGAAACAGGCCGTGAACAAACTGCAACAAAAAATCCCGTCGTGTCCGTTGTCCGGATGCGGCGGGATGCTTTGTTTTCTGCAGGATTCAGCGGTTGGCCTTGTGGAGATAGTCCAGAATATCCTCCGGTTTTGCAGCCAGCGCGTCGGCTCCTGCGGCGGTGAGCTCTGCTTCGCCCCGGAAACCCCAGAGCACGCCCATGGCGGGCAGGTGGGCGTTGTGGCCGGTGAGGATGTCCACATCGCTGTCTCCAATGAAAAGTGTCGTCTTGGGGTCTGCCCCGATGTCCTGCATCAGGCATAGACGCCAGCCGGGTCGGGTTTGGTGGGCACGCCTTTGCGGCTGCCCCGGATGACCGTGAACTTGCCCTTGCCAAAGTAGTGCTCCACGATCTTTCCACAAAACTCGTCGGCCTTGTTGGAAAAGACGGCCGTCTGGATGCCCTCGGCCTGCAAAGCGTCCAACAGCTCTGCCATGCCGGGATACGGGGCGGTCTTGTCCTCTTTGTGGGCATCATACCGGGCGCTGAACGCTGCCAGCGTGGCCGCCAGCTGCTCCGGCGTGCGGGCGCTCTCCGGGGAGAAAAGTTCTACCAGTTTGGGGATGCCATTGCCCACAAAGTGCTTGTAAGTTTCTACGGAAAAGGTCGGCCAGCCGTTCTGGGCACAGACCCAGTTGGCCGCGTCGGCCAGGTCGTCGATCGTGTTGAGCAGGGTGCCGTCCAGATCGAATAAAATCGTTTTTATCATGGTGATTCCTTCTTTTTGAATTCTTGGTTCTTCCGTCGAAAGACGCCCTCCAGCCGGAGGGAGATGTCGCAACGCGACAAAGGGGGATAATCTGGCGCAAAGCGCCTGAGAGGGGATGTTTCAGTGTGATTCCTGTTCCAGAGAACGCACGATCGTGTCCGCCTCCGCCAGCGGGATGCTCCGCACCCTGAGCCGCACCTGCCCGGGGAAGATCAGGGTCAAGTTGGTGCGCCGGACATTGGCCGCCCAGGGAGATTGGAACCCCATCAGGCAGAGGTCCGGGTGGAAGACGCAGATGCAGTGCAGGTAGACACCCTCCTGCCGCCGCAGGGTCACTTTGCCCTCCCGCAGCCAGATGCCCTCCCGGGTGTAGCCCATCACGGCCCCGCAGAGCAGCACAAAGAAGAAAACGGTGGGGACGAGCAGCGTCACAGTCATGGCGGGCAGGACGGTGACAGACACCAGCGAGAGCAGGGCGCAGAGCGCAAAGGGGATGCCTGCCGGTACAAAAAAGATGAGGCTGCGCTGGGTGGTGTCGGCCCGGACGTCCGGTGGCATCTGGAATTCCGGCAGCAGCTCCCGGAACAGTGCCTCGCCGCCGGAGCGGTAGACGAAGAGCGGAAGCTCCGGCGTGCAGCAGCCCGCCGTGACAAACACCGGCCAGCGCTTGAGCACCCGGGCCGCCGGGGAGACCCGGACGTCGGCATAGCTGATCTGGGCCGATCGCACCCGGCACTCAAAGCGGTCGATCCAGCCGCCCCGGCTCCCGATCTGCGTTGCCGTGTGCCAGACCTCGTAGTGCACGGTCTGGGCAAAGCTGCGTGCCAAACTGGCCCCGAACAGTGCCGTTGCCAGCGTCAGCAGCCAGGCCGCGCCCGCCGGCAGCCACCGAGCTGCAAAGGCCGCCAGATGCCCAAGATGGGCAAACGCCAGCGTCTCAGCATCCAGCGGGAGCTGCCGCGTCTGCCGGATGGCCAGCGCCACCAGCGCCAGCGTGGAAATGCCGTTGGCTCCCAGCAGTACCAATGCGGCCCGCTCACTCCCGGCGGGGGTGTGGAGTAGGCGTTTCAATGGGGAGCAGGCGGTCCGCCAGCTCCCGGGCGTCGGCCCGGTGCAGGCAGAGGGGGATCACATGCTTCTGCGGCTGCCCGGCGGGGTAAAGGGTGATCTTTGTCGCCCCGCCCAGCCGGAACAGCGCGGGCCGCTCCAGCGTCAGGGCTGCCAGCGCTTCCCCCCGGATGGTCGTGTCCAGTTTGAACAGTAGCTTCCAGCGCAGGTGCAGGACTCCGGCCTCGTCCAACTGCCAGCTGCTGAAGCGCAGGATGACCCAGCTCACCCCGCAGAGCAGGGCAAACAGGATGGCGTCCTGCCGCAGAGCCGTCCAGAATGCGGGCCAGTTCCGCTCAAACAGCACGTTGACGAGGGGGATGAGGTAGACCGCCAGCGTTTTGCGCAGAAAGCGCAGGGCTGCAAACGGGTGGAAGCGCTTTTCTTCTGTTGGAAAGCTGGGCCGCGGGTTGGGCGTTGTCATAGCAGCTCCTCCGCCAGTGCGTGGGCCAGCGCCCCGGCCTGCGCGGCGGGGACAGCGGGCAGGAACATCCGGGAGCCGGGGGCCGAGATGATGAGCACCGAGGCCCCGGCCAGCCGCAGCAGCGGGGTGCGCAACTGCTGGACGCCCGTGACGGCCCGGCGGGGGAACACCTGCCGCACCGGCAGCACGATGCCGGAATACACCGTCAGGGTGCGGGCCCCCAGCACCGCTGCAAAGCTGCAGGCCCGGCACCGCGCCAGAAACACCAGCACGGCCCAGAGCGCGGCAAACACAAGGCCGGGCAGAATGCCCTGCCAGAACACGAACGGCGCGGCCAGCAGGCCGGGCACCGCCGCCCAGACACAGAGCACCGCCCGGCCTTTGGGCGGGATGATGACGGCCGTGCGCCGCAGCTCCCGCTCTGTCACTTGTCGGTCAGGCCCCAGGCCTCGGTCAGGAGGTGGAGGGAGTCATCCTGCGTCAGGCAGAGGATGCGGTCCCAGGGCAGCAGCACCGTGTTGCCGTGGGGGATGATGAACTCCGTGTCGCGGGTGATGCTGACCAGAATGGTGTCGCCCGGGATGGGAATTTCCATCACCTGCTTGCCCGCAAACTGGAAATCCGCCGGCAGCAGGATCTCATTCAGGCTGGCGGTGCCGCCGCCCAGGCTCAGCAGCTGGCGGATGTTGTCCGTCTCGATCTCCCGCTCCAGAATGTGGCTCAGGTTGTCGGTGCCGCAGACCACGGTGTCCACGCCCAGAGTGTGGAGCAGGCCCCGGTTTTTGGGGTTGGAGGCCCGGGCCACGGTGCGGTTCACGCCAAACTCCTGCTTGGCGATCTGGCAGGCCACGAGGTTGTCCTCGTCGGAGCCGGTCACGGCCACAAAGGCGTCGCAGCTGGCCACGTCGGCGGTGCGCAGGGTGTCGATGCTGATGGAGTTCCCGCAGATGACCGAGATGTCCAGCGTATCGGCCAGCATCCGGCACTGAGCCTCCACCGGCTCAATGATGACCACCTTGTGGCGGTTGGCCAGCAGATTCTGGGCCAGATACCGCCCCACCCGGCCGCCGCCTGCAATACAAACTTTCATATCAATACCTCTTATTACAGAATGTAGTAAAACCCCTCAGCCGCCTGCGGCGAAAGCCGTTCCCCTTTCGGCACTTGCGTGCCACCTCCCCGCCGGGGCGAGTCTTTCCTGACAGGGGAGCCTTTGGCAAATAGGATTGGTTTTCCAGGAGGGATCAATTG
>NZ_QTVP01000042.1:0-15855 GCF_003460645.1 Faecalibacterium sp. OF04-11AC
CCCTGTGCTGCTGGCAGTCTCAGCCTGTATGATGCCTGGCAGTCTCAGCCTGTATGATGCTCCTGTTCTACCACCGGGAGGCCCGGCGCTGCTTTGCCGGGGAAAAGGCCCGGCGCCCCCGTGACCCGGCCCGACGGCTCTGGGACATCCTGTGGCCGGTGGAGGGCGGGCGGTGCCTTGCCAGCGCCCTGCACACGGCGGAGAACATGCTGGTGCCCGCCTGCCTTGCCCTTGCACTGGGGGCTGAGGGCGGACGCGACGCCGCTGTGGCCCAGTATGGCAGCCTGAAAGGGATGGCGCTGCCCCTGCTGACGTTTCCGTTTGGCCTGCTGGGCAGCCTCTCCGTCCTGCTGATGCCGGAGATCACGCAGGCCCACATCCGGGGCGAGACGGCCCGCCTGCAGGCCCTCGTTGACCGGATGCTGCGGCTGACCGGGTATTTCTCCGCCCTGGCCGGGACGGTGTTCTGGGTGCTGGGCTGTCCGCTGGCCCAGACGCTCTACCACAGCCCGGAGGCGGGCTTCTATTTGGAGGTACTTGGCCCGGCCATGCCGCTGCTCTATTTTGAGAGCATGGTGGACGGTGCCATGAAAGGGATGGGGGAGCAGAAAGCGGCGTTCCGCTACAGCGTGTGGGACTCGATCTTGCGGATCGTGGGCGTGGTGCTTCTGCTGCCCCGGTATGGGATGCCGGGTTTCCTGTTTGTGATCCTGGTGTCCAGCTGCTACACCTGCCTTGCCAACACCGGGCGGCTGCTTGCCAGCAGTGAGACAAAGCTCCGGCTCTGGCGCTGGCTGGGGGCCCCAATGCTGGCTTCTGCAGGGGCTGCAGCCGTGGGCGTGGCCCTGCGACAGGGGTTGGCCGGGTGGTTTGCCGGAGCGCTTTTGCCGCGGCTGGGAGCGCTGGCTCTCTGCGCAGGCGGGATGAGCGCTGTCTATCTCGTGGCAGCCTGGCCGCTGGGCCTGGGAGAAGAAGTGCGGGCCGCGCTGGCAAAAAAGCACTGAGTGCCGGAAAAACAGAGCGGAAATGGAAATTTTCTGGACACCGGGGCGGGAAACGAGTATAATACAATGGATACCATGGAGGCCCAGTGCCTTTTGTGGAAGTTCCCGGAAGAAAAACGGTGCGGACAGGCTCTGCACTGATGCAAAAGAGGATTATCTGTGAAAGAAAGAAAAAAACAGCCGCCGAAAGTGTTTGCCCGGCGCGCGTTCCTGTTCTTAGTGGATGCCGTCATCGTTACGTTCAGCTTTTACTTTGCCCTGCTCCTGCGGGCGGATGGTGCCGTGGAAGCCACCTGGTGGCCCCATAACCGAGCCTTGCTCTACCACAACCTGCCCTGGATCGTGGCCGTGTACCTCGCCTGCTTTCTGGCAGGGGGGCTCTACTCCATCCTGTGGAAGTATGCAGGGGAGCGCGATCTCATCCGGCTGGCCGGGATGATCGGCGTGCCCACCGTCATCGTCTATCTGGTCAACCGCACCCTCATCCATGGCGTGCTCTTCAATTCGGCCAATGTTATGGCCGCCGTCTTCATCTTTTTGCTGGTGGGCGGAAGCCGCCTGGCATGGCGGCTCTTCCTGAACCACCCGCTGGGGGAGCGGCTGCGGGGCAACACCAGCAAGGACCCCAACCGCCCGGTGATGATCGTGGGCGCGGGCGAGGCCGGCAACTGGGCCATCAACGTCTGCACGACCAACGACCTCTACGGTCACCCGGTGGTGGCGGTGGACGATGACCCCGCCAAGCTCAACCAGACCATCCACGGCGTGCCGGTCAAGGGCACGCTGGAAGAGATCCCCGCCCTGTGCGAGAAGTACAACATCCAGGGCATCATCATTGCCATCCCCACCCTGAAAGGCAGCCGCCTGAACCATGTCATCGACCTCTGCGTTTCCACCCACTGTGCCGTGCAGATCCTGAGCGACCCGCAGCTGGTGGGAGCCAACGCGCCGGGGCAGGGGGCGTTCCGTGAACTGAACACGGCGGACTTCCTCTCCCGCGAGGAGGTCACGCTGGACACCGCCAAAATTTCCGGCTACCTCACGGGCAAGACCGTGCTGGTCACGGGCGGCGGCGGTTCCATCGGCAGTGAGCTCTGCCGCCAGGTGATGAAATTCCACCCGGGCAAGCTGCTCATCTTCGATATCTATGAGAACTGCGCCTACGAGCTCCAGATGGAGCTCCAGCAGAAGTATGGCCGGGACATCCCCGTGACCGTGCTGGTGGGCTCCATCCGGGACAAAAAGCGACTGGACGAGGTGTTTGAGACCTACCATCCCACGGTGGTCTTCCACGCGGCAGCCCACAAGCATGTGCCGCTGATGGAGGTCAGCCCGGCGGAAGCCGTCAAGAACAACGTGCTGGGCACCAAGAACCTGCTGGTGAGTGCCAGCGAGCACGGCGTGGAGCGCTTGGTGCAGCTCTCCACCGACAAAGCGGTCAACCCCACCAGCGTCATGGGCTGCACCAAGCGCATCTGCGAAATGCTCATCCAGACCTTTGCGGGCAACACCGACATGAAGTGTGTGGCCGTCCGCTTTGGCAATGTGCTGGGCAGCCATGGCAGCGTCATCCCGCTGTTTGAGGCACAGATCAAAAAGGGCGGCCCCGTCACCCTGACCGACCCCAACATCGAGCGCTACTTTATGACCATCCCCGAGGCAGCCCAGCTGGTGCTGCAGGCGGGGGCACTGGCCGAGAGCGGCAGCATCTATGTGCTGGACATGGGCGAACCCGTCAAGATCATGGACCTTGCCAAGCAGCTGATCCGGTTCTATGGCTATGAGCCGGGCGTGAATATGGACATCAAGATCGTTGGCCTCCGCCCGGGCGAAAAGCTCTACGAAGAGCTGATGATGGATGAGGAGCAGGACAAAATGCGCCGCACCCAGCACAACAAAATTTTTGTGGCCTCGCCCCGCAGCATCGACCTGGCCCAGTTCTACGGCCAGCTGCAGGAGCTGGAAGCCGCGGCCGAGCACAACGACGAGGGCGTGGTGAAACAGCTGGCCAAGATGATCCCCACCTTTACCCCGACGCGGGAAAACCTCAAGCTGTAAAAATGCTGAAACACGGGCATTGGGCCCGCTGTTACCCATAAAATGAGAGGGATGTATATTATGGAAAAGAAACCGTTTCTGACCGAGGCCATGGCCCAGGAGATCATCCAGGACGTGCCCACGCCGTTCCATGTCTACGATGAAAAAGGCATCCGTGAGAATGCCCGCCGCATCAACAAGGCGTTCAGCTGGAACAAGGGGTTCCGGGAGTATTTCGCCGTCAAGGCTCTGCCCAACCCGGTCATTCTGCAGATTTTAAAGGAAGAGGGCTGCGGTGTGGACTGCTCCTCCCTGACCGAGCTGATGCTCAGCGAGGCTTGCGGTTTTACCGGCAGCGACATCATGTTCTCCTCCAACCAGACCCCCGTGGACGACATGAAAAAAGCCTATGAGCTGGGTGCCTACATCAACCTGGACGACGCCACCATGGTGGAGTTCCTGGAGCGGGTGGCAGGCGTGCCCGAGAACATCTTCTGCCGCTACAACCCGGGCGGAACGTTCCAGCTGGGCGAGAGCAAAGAGGGCTTCCAGGTCATGGACAAGCCCGGCGACGCCAAGTATGGCATGACCGAGGAGCAGATGATCGACAGCTATAAGAAGCTGGCCGCCAAGGGTGCCAAGAACTTCGGCATCCATGCATTCCTCGCCTCCAATACCATTTCGGATGCATACTATCCTGAGCTGGCCGCCATCCTGTTCCAGCTGGCGGTCCGGGTGCAGAAAGCCACCGGCGTGCACATTGCCTATATCAACCTGTCCGGCGGCGTGGGCATCCCGTACCGCCCCGACCAGACCGAGAATGACATCATGGCCATCGGCGAGGGCGTCCGTAAGAAGTTTGAAGAGATCCTCGTCCCCGCAGGCATGGGCGATGTGGCCATCTTTACCGAGATGGGCCGCTTTACCACCGGCCCCTACGGTGCCCTGGTGGCAACGGCCATCCACGAGAAGCACATCTATAAGGAATACATCGGTCTGGACGCCTGCGCGGCCAATCTGATGCGTCCCGCCATGTATGGCGCATACCATCACATCACCGTGCTGGGCAAGGAAGACGCTCCCTGCGACCACAAGTACGATGTGGTGGGCGGCCTGTGCGAGAACAACGATAAATTCGCCATTGACCGGATGCTGCCCAAGATCGACATCGGAGATATCATCTACATCCACGATACCGGCGCGCACGGCTCTGCCATGGGCTATAATTACAACGGCAAGCTGCGCAGTGCCGAGGTCCTGCTCTGCGAGGACGGCTCTCACCGCCTCATCCGCCGCGCCGAGACCCCGCGTGACTACTTTGCAACGCTGGATTTCCTGCCCGCCATGAAGTCTCTGTTTGAGGACTAAAATCACACAAAACAGCGAGGTACAACATGTTCTTTGGTTTTCAGCTCACCTGCGGCCTGATGCTGGTCTTTTACGGCTACTCGGTCATGAAAAATCCCCGTGTCTGGGGCGACCAGGGCCGTCAGGCCGTCAAGGCCGAAAACTTCCCGGAATACTGTCGCCAGAACGGTCTGTTTTTTCTCAAGGCGGGCTTCCTCATGGCCCTCATCGGGGCGCTGGACGCACTGTTCACCCTGAGCGCACTGCTGTACCTGCTGCTGTACATTTTCGGGCTGGTGTTTGCGTTTTACCCGCTTACCCGCTGGTGTAAGGCCAACGAGGGCTTCTCCTGGCCCTGGCCCCGCGTGGAAAGCGAGAAAAAGCGGATCAAGAAGCTGCGCGAACAACAGAAATCACAAGAGAACAAATAAAACGGAAGTTATGAAAAAGGCACTCCTCACGGAGTGCCTTTTTCGCTATGCGTGTTTGGAGTGTGCTTTGTCAACGACTTCGTAAATGTCTCGCCCGCCGCAGAGCTTTAGCCTCTTCACGGGTAGGGAACATGACAGGCTCCTTTCGCTCACAGTGCATCAATGCTGTTCTGCAAATGCTGATAAAAACGCCTCAGGTGAAATTATACCGCGGCATGGTCTCCGGGTCACGGTACTCGTGCTTCTCGTAGTAGCCGATGAGCGTTCCGTCCTCGTCCCGCAGGGCGACCATGTAGACGTCCTTGTTCTGTTTCTCGTTGTGGTAGGTATAGATGAGATTGTGCTCCGGGCTGGCGGCAAACCAGTCCACGACCGTTTGGATCATCTCGTTGGAGTGAGCGTTGTGACAGTTGGCAAGGCTCCGGCCTACCAGTGCGGCCCCGCCGTGCTTGGCATAGCTGCGGATGGCGGCGGGGTTCATGTAGAGGATGGTATGGTCCAGACCGCAAAGGACAATGGAAGCTCTGTCCTGATCGAGGACGCTTTTAAAATAGGGGTTCAGGTTCATGTCAATGACTCCTTTCCGTGGAGGGGGCTTCCGGCTTTGCCTTATCCAGCGCATCAAACTGCTTGACGATCTGCGGGTCTTTCAGTTTGATGACTTTGCCGGAGAGGTAGTGCAGGGTGTTTTCCTCCGGAATATCCAGGAAGCTGATCCGCACAGCGCACAGGGCCTGCGTTTTTGCCCCGGTGCGCTCGTTCATCTTCCGGTTGCCGTACTTGATGTCACCCAGCACCGGTTTGCCAAGGTAGGCGAGATGGGCGCGGATCTGGTGCGTCCGGCCTGTGATGAGCCCGATCTTGCAGAGGGCAAACGGCCCGGCGGTGCGCAGCACATCCACGTCCGTGATGATCTGCTTCCGGCGCTCGTCCTGTGACTGGTGGGCGTGGATGCTCACCTTGTTGTTCTTCTCGTCGTGCTCCCACCAGGCGGTAAACCGGCCGCTCTGGGGAATGCCCACCGTGATGGTATAGTACTCTTTCTTGAGCAGGTCCGTGCGGATGATCTCGTTCATGTCCCGCAGGGCGGCGTAGCTCTTGGCGGCGATCACAAGGCCCTCGGTGCCCCGGTCCAGCCGGTTGCAGATGCCGGGTTTGAAACGGTTCTCGCCGCTGGGGTCGTACTCGCCTTTCTGGGCCAGATACTGGGTAAAGGCGTCCACCAGGTTGGCGTCGCCAGTGCGGTCGCTGTGGCAGAGCAGGTGAGTGGGCTTGTACAGCACCGCAAGGTTCTCATCCTCATAGATGACGGTCACTTTGGGCTGGTTCTGCTGCTTTTTGGGCGGCTTCTTTGCGGCGGGCTTGGCCCCCTCCGGCGGGAAAAACTCATCGTTGATGTACAGCTCAATGAGGTCTCCGGCCTGGATGCGGTCTTCCGGGGCTCCTTTTTTGCCGTTGACCTTGATCCGCTTGTTGCGGAAGCTCTTGTAGAGCAGGCTGGTGGGAAAATCGCGGGTCACGCTCTGGACAAAGCGGGAGAGGCGGACGCCCTCATCGTTGGCGGTGGCAGTGTATTGTTTCATGAATTTGGTTCCTTTATTTTCAGAGATGAAATGGTACTTTTGATTTTTATACAACTATAATACAACGCCCGGCGGGCTCTGGCAAGGAAATTTTGCGGGTAAGGCTTGTCTTTTGCCGAAAATGCGGTACGATAGAAGCAGCAATCCAGAGAAAAGGAGAACGAACCATGGCTGCAGAAAACAACCTCCATCAGGGGCACCGCGAACGGATGCGGGAGCGCATTGCCCAGCAGGGCTTTGAGAGCCTGGCCGACCACGAGGCGCTGGAAGTTCTCCTTTACCTGACGAACCCCCGCAAGAACACCAATGTCATGGCCCACGCCCTGCTCAAGCGGTTTGGCAGTTTCTCCCGGGTGCTGGACGCGGAGGAAGAGGAGCTGTGCAAAGTGGAGGGCGTGGGGCCTGCCACGGCCCGGATGCTGCATCTCATGCCCGAAATCTGCAAATACTATACCCGCTGCCGCGCCAGTGAGGAAAACTGCCTGCGCACTACCGAGCAGCTGGCAGAGTTTTTAAAGAGCAAATTCCTGGGGGCTGACCGGGAACGGGCCCTGCTGATGGCGCTGGACAGCCGCAGCCGGGTGCGGGGTGCGTACTGGCTGCGGGAGGGCACCAGCAGCAAGGTCAGCTTTGAGATCAAGGACGTGGTGGCGGCGGCTCTTAAGGGCGGCACCGACAGCGTGGTGCTCTGCCACAACCACCCCAACGGGATGGCGATGCCTTCCCGGGAAGACCTGCAGGCCACGGAGAACATCGTCCGGGCGCTGGGGCTGGTCAAGATCCATCTGCGGGATCATCTGATCCTGACGGAAACAGAATATTTTTCCATGCGGGAGGAGGGCCGTCTGCCGTTTTATGATTTTGAGAGCGGGCAGATGCTCCGTCCTTACTGAACAAATGGTTTACTTTATAAAATAATTGTGGTATAATCACGGAGAAGAAAACAACTAATTGTGGTTTTAGAGAGGAGAGAGGGCCGTGGCAGAGCAGACGTTTAAGCTGGTGTCCCATTATCAGCCACGGGTGATCAGCCCCAGGCCATCGCGCGGCTGGTGGAGGGCGTGGAGCGGGGAGACCGCTGCCAGACCCTGCTGGGCGTTACCGGAAGCGGCAAGACCTTTACCATGGCCAACGTCATTGCAAAGTGCAACCGCCCCACGCTGGTGCTGGCCCACAACAAAACACTGGCGGCCCAGCTGTGCACCGAGTTCCGCTCGTTTTTCCGGAAAACGCGGTGGAGTATTTTGTCTCCTACTACGACTACTACCAGCCGGAGGCCTATATCCCCAGCACGGATACCTATATCGAGAAAGACAGCGCCATCAACGACGAGATCGACCGCCTGCGCCACTCGGCCACGGCGGCACTTTCGGAGCGGCGGGACGTCATCATTGTGGCGTCGGTGTCCTGCATCTACTCGCTGGGCGACCCCATCGACTACCGCAGCATGGTCATCAGCCTCCGCCCCGGCATGGAGCTGGAGCGGGACGAGCTCTGCCGGCGGCTGGTCAACCTGCAATATGAGCGGAACGACATCAACTTTATCCGCAACAAATTCCGCGTCCACGGCGACACGGTGGATATCTACCTGGCCTATATGAGCGACCTGGCCATCCGGGTGGAGTTCTTTGGGGATGAGATCGACCGCATCCTCGAATTCAACCCGATGACGGGTGCCAAACAGAACGTGGTCAAGCATGTAGCCATCTTCCCGGCCAGCCACTACATCGTCAGCGCCGAGAAAAAGGCTGCCGCCATTGAGAAGATCCGCGCGGAGTGCGATGCCCAGGTCAAGCAATTCACGGCGGAGGGCAAACTCATTGAGGCCCAGCGCATCCAGCAGCGGACGAATTACGACATTGAGATGCTGACGGAAGTGGGTATCTGTAAGGGCATCGAGAACTATTCGGCGGTCCTCTCAGGCCGTGCCCCGGGCAGTATGCCCACGACCCTGCTGGATTATTTCCCGGAGGATTTTCTGCTGTTTGTGGATGAGAGCCATGTCACCCTGCCACAGGTGCGGGCCATGTACGGCGGCGACTACGCCCGCAAGAAAACGCTGGTGGAGTATGGCTTCCGTTTGCCCTCGGCGTTCGATAACCGCCCGCTGAAGTTTGAGGAAGTGGAGTCCAAGCTCAACCAGATGATCTTTGTCTCGGCCACCCCGGGCGAGTATGAGCGCCAGAACAGCACCCAGGTGGCCCAGCAGGTCATCCGGCCCACCGGTCTGCTGGACCCGGTCATCTCGGTGCGCCCGGTGGAGGGGCAGGTGACCGACCTGCTGGGTGAGATCAATGCCCGGATCGAGCGGCAGGAGCGGGTGCTTGTGACCACCCTGACCAAGAAGATGGCCGAGGACCTGACGGATTACTTCACCGAGCAGGGCATCAAAGTCAAATATATGCACCACGAGGTGGATACTTTTGAGCGAATGGAGATCATCAAAGACCTGCGCCTTGGCTCCATCGACGTGGTGGTGGGCATCAACCTCCTGCGTGAGGGTCTGGACCTGCCCGAGGTGAGCCTGGTTGCCATCCTTGACGCGGACAAAGAGGGATTCCTCCGCAGCGAGACCAGCCTGATTCAGACCATTGGCCGCGCGGCCCGCAACGCCGAGGGCCTTGTCATTATGTACGCGGACGAGATCACCGACAGCATGGACCGCGCCATTACCGAGACAGAGCGCCGCCGCGCCATCCAGATGGCCTATAACAAGGAACACGGCATCGTGCCCAAAACCATCGTCAAGGCCATCCCGGACAGCATTGAGATCAGCGATAAGGCCGAGAACGCCAAAATGAATACCCGCCGGATGGGCAAGCTGGAGCGGGAGGCCGCCATTGACCGCCTGACCCGGGAGATGAAAGAGGCGGCCAAGTTGTTGGAGTTTGAGCACGCGGCGTTCCTGCGTGACCAGATCGACCGCCTGCGCCGGGGCGAGAACCCCACGGCAGATTCGTCCGCCGAACAGGAGCGGAAGCAGAACCACGCACAGACACAGAGAAGAGGGAGAAAATACCTTGGCAAACGATAAAATCATCATCAAAGGGGCCCGGGAGCACAACCTGAAAAATGTCAGCCTGACCCTCCCGCGGGAAAAGCTCATCGTCATGACCGGCCTGTCCGGCTCGGGCAAGTCCAGCCTGGCCTTTGATACCATTTACGCCGACGGCCAGCGCCGCTATGTCGAGAGCCTTTCCAGCTATGCCCGGATGTTCCTGGGCCGGATGGATAAGCCCGATGTGGACGAGATCACCGGCCTGTCTCCGGCCATTTCCATCGACCAGAAGACCACCAGCCACAACCCCCGTTCCACGGTGGGCACGGTGACCGAAATTTATGATTACCTCCGTCTGCTGTATGCCCGCATCGGCATCCCACACTGCCCGGTCTGCGGCAGGGTCATCAGCCAGCAGACCGTGGACGAGATGGTGGACGCCGTGCTCAAGCTGGAAGAGGGGACAAAGTTCCAGGTGCTGGCTCCGGTCGTCCGCCAGCGCAAGGGCACCCAGCAGAAAGAGCTGGACGCCGCCCGGCGGGGCGGCTATTCCCGCGTCCGGATCGACGGCAACCTCTATGATCTGGACGAGGAGATCAGCCTGGAAAAGAACGTCAAGCACACCGTGGAGATCGTGGTAGACCGCCTTGCCATCCGCAAGGGCATCCGGGGCCGTCTGGCGGACTCGCTGGAGACAGCTCTGGCGCTGACGGGCGGCATCGCCGAGGTGGATGTCATCGGCGGCGAGTGCATGACGTTCAGCCAGAACTTTGCCTGCCCGGAGCACGGCATTTCCATCAGCGACCTTTCGCCCCGCCTGTTCTCGTTCAACAACCCGCTGGGTGCCTGCGAGAAGTGTACAGGTCTGGGCACTTTTATGCGGGTGGATGAGGAACGCATCCTGCCCAACCGCAATCTTTCCATCCGGGAGGGGGCCATCAAGGCCAGCGGCTGGTACTACGCCGAGGGCAGCGTCAGCGAGATGTATTACCTTGGCCTGGGCAAAAAATACGGCTTTACGCTGGATACGCCCATCAAAGAGATGAGCACTGAGGCCGTCAACGCCCTGCTCTACGGCACCAACGGCGAAAAAATCGAAATGCACCGCACCAATGAGTTTGGCAGCGGCGTCTACTATAATACGTTTGAGGGCATCGTGGAGAACCTGGAACGCCGCTTCCGGGAGACCAACAGCGAGTGGATGAAAGAGGAGATCGGCAGCTTCATGTCCGGTGTGGAGTGCCCGGACTGCCACGGCAAGCGCCTCAAGCCCATCGTGCTGGCGGTGACCATCGGTGGCAAGAACATCAGCGATTTCTGCGAAATGTCCATCCGGAATGAGCTGAACTTCATTGCGGAAAATGAACCGAACCTGACGGAGAAGCAGAAGCAGATCGGCGGCCAGATTCTCAAAGAGATCAAAAACCGGCTGCAGTTTTTGCAGAGCGTCGGTCTGGATTATCTCACCCTGGCCCGCGCGGCAGGCACTCTGTCCGGCGGCGAGAGCCAGCGCATCCGCCTGACGACCCAGATCGGCAGCGCCCTTTCCGGCGTGCTCTATGTGCTGGACGAGCCCTCCATCGGCCTCCATCAGCGGGACAACAACAAGCTCATTGCCACCCTGAAAAACCTGCGGGACCTGGGCAATACGGTCATCGTGGTGGAGCACGACGAGGATACCATGCGCAGTGCGGATTATATTGTGGATGTGGGCCCTGGTGCGGGCGTCCACGGCGGCGAGATCGTGGCGGCAGGCAGTGTGAAAGACATCTGCAAGGCCAAGCGGAGCATCACCGGCGATTACCTCTCTGGCCGTAAGCGCATTGCGGTCCCGGAGACCCGCCGCACCGGAAACGGCAACTTCCTCACGGTGAAAGGGGCACGGGAGAACAACCTGCGCAACATTGACGTGAAGTTCCCGCTGGGCGAGTTCATCTGCGTCACCGGCATTTCCGGCTCAGGCAAATCCAGCCTCATCAACGAGATTCTGTACAAGACGCTGGCCTGTGAGCTGAACGGAGCCCGCAGCCGGGCCGGAAAGTGCGATGGGGTAGAGGGGCTGGAGTTTGTCGATAAGGTCATTGGCATCGACCAGCAGCCCATCGGCCGCACGCCCCGCTCTAACCCGGCAACCTACACGGGTGTCTTCAACGATATCCGCACGGTCTTTTCCCAGACGCAGGACGCCAAGATGCGGGGCTATGGCCCGGGCCGGTTCAGCTTCAACGTCAAGGGCGGCCGCTGCGAGGCCTGTGAGGGCAACGGTATCCTGCAGATCGAGATGCACTTCCTGCCGGACGTCTACGTCCCCTGTGAGGTCTGCAAGGGCGCCCGCTACAACCGCGAGACGCTGGAAGTAAAGTATAAGGAAAAGACCATCTCTGACGTGCTGAATATGACCGTGGAAGAGGCTGTGGTGTTTTTTGCTAACCAGCCCAAGATCGCCCGGAAATTACAGACTCTGTTGGACGTGGGCCTTGGTTATGTAACCCTGGGCCAGAGCGCTACCACTCTCTCTGGCGGCGAGGCGCAGCGTGTCAAGCTGGCCAATGAGCTGGCCCGCCGCAGCACCGGAAAGACAGTCTATATCCTCGATGAGCCCACCACCGGCCTCCACATCGCAGATGTGCACCGCCTCATTGAGGTGCTGCAGAAGCTGGTGGACGCGGGCAATACCGTCATTGTCATCGAGCACAACCTCGACCTCATCAAGTGCGCCGACCATATCATTGATCTGGGCCCCGAGGGCGGCAGTGCCGGCGGCCTCATCGTGGCCGAGGGCACCCCGGAAGAGGTAGCTGCAGTGCCAGAAAGCTTTACCGGCCAGTACCTGAAACCGCTGCTGGAAAAAGACAAACAGCTCCGTGCCGCAGAGGCAGAAAAATAATTGTGCGCACAAACGCCAAAAACCATACTTTTGCAAAAAAGTGGGAGAAAAATTTGGGAAAGTGGTTGACAAAAGGCCGCTCCATGCGTATAATATCTCATGTCGCCACGCTTCGGTAGGGAAGCGGAGCGCGATATCCGGGTGTAGCGCAGTTTTGGTAGCGCGCTTGAATGGGGTTCAAGAGGCCGTGAGTTCGATTCTCGCCACTCGGACCAAACAAAAATAATCCGAACTTGTTTCCGATAGGAGATGGGTTCGGATTATTTGTTTTCTTCGGAAAATTCAACGCAGGTGTCCGTGGAAGATGAAATCCGAAATCATAGATCGACCAATACAAACCAGACAACGATTTCAGGAGGATACGGTTATGAAGTACGATGAAAAAGTTTGCCGCTTTAACATGGACACTGGGTGCGTGGAACTGCTGCTCCGGGACGGGAGAAAAATCTCCATCGACTGCACCGGGGTCGAGGATGCGCTGGATGTAACCATGGCGCAGAGGTCGGAGTTAGACTACCTCATCTACAATGACCCACTGAGCTATGCCGATTTGATCCTGAACGGCGAACCGGAGAAATATCTTCGGAATGTAGCAGGAAGTCACGGGTTAGAAGATTGAGGGCAAAACAAAAACAGGGTGCGCCATGCCGGACGCACCCTGCCAAAATCCGCATATGATAGCGATATGTACAACAGGGCGTTCCCCGTCGGGAACGCTCTGTTTTTCTTTGCTTGGATTATGATGAGCCTGCTCTGCCTGCCACGCGGAAAACTCCCGCTGGCCTTCCTCGCTGTTCCAGCAAGCGAGAATCGCCGGATAGAATGCCCGTGCCAGACGGTCGATGACTTCATCGGGATAAGGGGAAGTGTTGGTGGACTTTTTCTTTTTGTTCAAACGCACGCTCCTTTGGACATCGGTAAACAGCATACCATGTGCCTGTTGTTATGCTGTCTGGTCTTTAACATCTGTGAGTGCGGCTTCCAGAGAAGTAAGATAGTCCTTATGCTTGTGAATGATATCCAGAATCACATCACGCTGCGCATTATCGGGCATCTTCTCCAACTGGTAGTTGAACGAAATGCGGAAACGAGTAGTGAGTTCTTCCAACGCCACATACTCGTACCGTACATCCTCCGGGTAAGCATCGCTGTCGTAAACCGATTCAAACTTTCGGAATGGCATGACGGGCGCTTTACCCAGAATGCGGATCACACCGTCAGCGTCAGGCGTCGGTTCCACCTTCAGCTCCGGGTGCAGAATGTCCTGCAAAGTTTGTGCACGGTCATTGTAGGCCGCCCTGGCAAGGCGGTGCATATCCGCTTTGGACACTTTCGTCTGTCCGGACAGGATGCTCTGCTTTAGCCCCGGCATCAGTTCTTCTGCGATCTCCACGCCTTTCATATACTTCGAGGCGCGGAAAACGGTGTCCTTGCTCACACCGTTTTCTTCTGCGATTCGGTCGCAGGTTTTGGTGCTGTCGATCAAGTTCGCATTTAGCGAACTTGATTTTGCATCGCTGCTCTTGCGATCACCGCCGTGCGCGGCTTTTTCGGCTTCATACTGTTTGCCCATCAGGTAGTACTTCTGCTCCGGGGTTAAATTGCGCCGCCCCAACTGGTTCTTACAAATCCAAGCGAGGACTTCTTCTCTGCTTTCAAACGGGAGCGGCATGGTGGAGAAAGAGATTTCGGGATGTTCCTGAACGATTTCATAACGATTGTGGCCGTCAACAAGGATGTTATTCCAAATGATCAAAGGAGAAAGCAGCTTGCCTTCCTTGAGGATATTTTCTTCAAGCTGCTTGTACTCATCGTCCGTCAGCGGCGGAATCTGATTCTGGAACTCCGGGTCGATTTTCAGATTGATCATACGCACACTCCTTTATCTCTCCTGCTGCGCTGGTTCTTCCTCCCGGAAGTAGGACGCAACATTTTGCTTTGCGGTTTTCAGTTTGAGCAGTTCTTCTTTGGCTTCCTTGTACTGCTCGTAGAATTTTGCCTTTTCGGATGCCAGCTGCGCATACTCGGCTTCCAGCTTTTTCGGGCTGGGCAGTTTTGTGATGTCGTTTGCCTTGAAATAGGCTGCTGCCACCCGGTATGCTGTCAGCTCTGCACGGTGCTGCTCCTCAAAGGCTGCGGGTCGCTTGGCGGTCTTTAACTGCTGTGTGATGTTCTTGGTGCTGGTGTAGGCTGCGACCTGATAGCGCAGCTCTTTGTTGGCCTTCATGCGACCTTCGAGGTCTTTCACCACCGCCAGCGAGTCGTGATACTTGGTTTCCAGTTCGGTGATGCGCTGGTTCAGGGCGTCCTCGTCGGTCAAGTTCTTTTCCTGCAGAAGCTTCACGGTCTGTGCCATAACTTTGAGATTGTGTTTCGTGAGCCAACGCTTATAGCCAATGCCTTTGCCCTCGGTCATCCTCGACTGGATGTCGATCAGTTTCCCGATGGTATCCTGCTTGAACTGCGCCTTGGGTTTTCGTTCGGCGTTTGCGTTCAGGGCAGCAAGCACTTCTGCCTTGTCGAACTTGTCACCGAGATGTTTCGCTCGGATGAACTTCGTTCTGCCAGTAGGCAGATAGCTGAGCTGCCCACGGCTTTCCTTGACGGCAATACCATACTGCTGCATGAGCCTATCGGAAAAATCCTCAAAACTCACAGCGCGATACAGCACCGAAGAAATCTGCTTCCGCAAAGTGTCCTTTACGGTTTCAAACTTCTTCTGCTTGGGCGACTGTCCGGCTGCGGTGAGGGCTGCGTTTTCACGGTCAAGTTTCAACTGGCCGCGCCTGCGCGCCCAATACTCCGCTTCGCTCACGCGCTCCTTCGAGCCGTTGAGCAGGTCGATCTGGTACAGTCCGGCACCCTCGCACAGCTCCATGACCTCAACACGCAAGTGCCGCATGGTCTGGGCTGTGCTGGAGTGCTTCATGCCCTCACGCCAGTCGCGGGGCTTCTGCATATAGGCCTTACGCTCCACTTCTCGTGTTCGGACGCTGCCAATCACGATGTGGACATGGATGTTTCCCGAATGGTTGCGCCCATCCGGGTGAGTGCAGACGATGGCAGGGTGACCGGGGAAGTTTTCTTCGCAGAATTTCAGGCCAAGTGCCTGTGCCTTTTCCATGGTCAAGCCGTTGTCGGCTGCATCTCTGGGGTCAAAGCTGATGATATACTGGTGGCTTTTGATATCACCATGCTGGGTGTTCTTGCCATACTTGCGGTTTGCCAGCAGACAGGCTGTTGCGAACGAGAAATCGCCGCACTCAAGGGTGTCGAGTAGGTACGATTCTCGCAGCATGGGTCGGCCTTGCTTGTCCAGAATTACCTTGCCGGAAAATTCATCGTGCTGGTAAACGAGGTACGCTTCGATGGCGGTGTAGTCCGAGTTCTTAGAGCTGATATGCTTGAGCGTTGCCATACAGTTCACCCAGAACTTTCTCGGCGTGCAGCCGGAATGCGGTCAGGTCTGCAAGTTCGTCAAGAATTTTCGCTCGGATCTGCTCGGTGTCCGCACCGCCAGAATTGAAGTGCCTTGCAAGCTGGTTGAGGTTTCCGCCCACCTTGCTGC
>NZ_QTVP01000043.1:0-15624 GCF_003460645.1 Faecalibacterium sp. OF04-11AC
CCGCCCGCCGCTGCACCGCTGGCCGCTGACCAGCCCCGCCGCCAGCAGGAACAGCGCTCCCAGCACAAAATTGGTCAGCAGGAGCACATCCAGATAGATGACTGTTTTGATACACCCGCCCCCTTTTGAGATATCGTATCACGGTAAGAGCGGGAAAGGTGTCGGAGGAAGCCCGCGCCGGCATTGCTGCCCCGGAAGATGCCGGGCGCTGGTGTGGTTGGCAGGCGTCTGCGGGCCAGACCTCTCCGTCACGCCTGACGGCGTGCCACCTCCCCTGAAAAAGGGGAGGCATTGGCAAAGAGGTTTCGTTTCGAATAATTTAACGGAAGAACATCAAAACTTTACGGAAGCACCAAAGCCTCCCCTTCGTAGGGAGGTGGCATCGAGCGCAGCGAAGATGACGGAGAGGTTTGGACTGGTAGCCGCGAGGGCAAAACCCCTCAGTCTCGCATTCGCTCGACAGCCATCCTCCCTCTGTCGCTAACGCGACATCTCCCTCCGGCCGGGGGAGTCTTTCCTACCAGGGGAGGTGGCATCGAGCGCAGCGAAGATGACGGAGAGGTTGTACCCAAATAAAACACAAAAAGCCCTTGCATTCCTGCCCGACATGCGGTATAATATCACTTGCAGTCAGTGGACGGCACCAAATTGAAGATCTGCCTCTTTAGCTCAGTCGGTTAGAGCACCTGACTGTTAATCAGGGTGTCGCCTGTTCGAGTCAGGCAAGAGGCGCCATAGCAGCGGTGAGCTTTACGGTTCACCGCTTGTTTTTTGCGTTGCGTGTGTAACAGTTTTGTTGCTTTTTTCACAGTTTTTTCAAAAATTAATGGTTTCTTAAAAAATGTCCTCTTGAAGAAACTGCCATATTGTGTTACACTACTACCAAGCTTTAAAGGTTTTTTGTCACGTTTTTCCGTTTTCCCCTTGTGGAAGCTGGAATTGTGTGGTACTATAAAGCTGTTATATCCGGTCAAGGGTGGGTTTTGCCCATTTGCAGTGCCTGATATATTTTTAAGTTCGATGGAGCCGAGTGCGCACTCGGTTACATAGGTCCGCTGTGAGATGCGCATCCACGGAGGGGCCGTTTTAATACGATTCATTCATTTGAAGGGAGTAATTCATTATGATGATGCCTGCAAACTTCTCTGTTGTTGCAGAGAACGAGATGACTTATGTCGTCGGCGGCGGCGTGATCGAGGCTATCGGTTCTGTTACCGCTCCGATCTGGACCACTGCTAATGTCAAGACTTTCAACACCAACCTGGTGACCATCATTGGTAACTCTTATGTCTCCAAGCTGGTTGGCGCAACTCTGGGTGTCATGTTCGGTGGCAACTGGGGCGGCGACGGCCCGATGTCTTCTTTCTTCGGCGATAACGGCAGCCTGTCCGGCATCGTGAAGTATGGCATTGCTGGCGGCTCCAAGGAGCTGAACGGCTTCAACAAGTTCATGCAGGTTGTTGGTCTGGGCGCTGCTGTTTATCAGCTGGGCACCAACGAGACCAAGAAGTATGTCAAGGAAGTCAAGTTCCTCGGCACTACCGGCAAGATCTGATTGTGCTTTAAACAAAAAGGCGGCAAGTCGAAAGGCTTGTCGCCTTTTTGTTTGCATTTTCTGTTACGATTTTGGAACCTTTTTCACATTTTTTTCAAAAATTAATGGTTTCTTAAAAAATGTCCTCTTGAAGAAAGTGCCATATTGTGTTATACTACACCCAAGCTTTAGGAGATTTGAGCACAAATCCCTAGAGCAATGACTTGATCAAAGGGTAGGCGCTCCCTTCTTTTGATAAGCAGCTTGGCCTCTGCTTTGCTCTGTTTCCGCATCAGGGCAGAGCAAAGCAGGGGGCTATGCGCTGCTTTATAGGGAAGCGAAAGAAGCCTTTGTTCGTGTGTCAAAACCAACGGGACTATTTAACCCATGAGCTTTGCGAACTGCCAAGGCCTCCCCTACAAGGGGAGGTGTCACCGACAGGTGACGGAGAGGTTGGACATTGCAGCACTCTGCCGTAATGTTTCCAATCGGAAGCATCTACTCTGTACAACCTCTCAGTCGCTCACGCGACAGCTCCCCTAGCAGGGGAGCCTCTGGCGAAAAGGGAAAGCAGCTCAAAAAAACTCCTACTTGCGAAAGCAGGAATATCATGGTAGAATAGGACTGTTGTTTTGAAATAGATTCCAAAGAATAGGAAGCATCTATGCGTTATACCTACGTCCGGCAGCACGACACGACGGACTGTGCAGCTGCCAGTCTCGCCATGGTGTGCCTCCACTACAAAAAAGAGATCACCATCACCCGCTTGCGCGACATGATGGGCACTGACCTGAAAGGCACAAACCTCACGGGTCTGCAGAAAGCCGCCAACGAGCTGGGGTTTGACACAGCGGCGGTACGCGTAGACCGCGAAAACTTCTTAAGCGATTTTACTCTTCCTGCCATTGCGCAGGTCATCACCGATCAGGGCCTGGCCCACTTTGTGGTCATCTTTAAAAAGACGACCATCAAGGACGATGATGCCCGCCGCAAGCATGTCCGCAAAGAAGAAGAGCGGAAAGCCGACGAGAGCAAAAAGTACAAGTGCAAGGATTACGTCGTCATCGGCGACCCTGCCAACGAGCTGAAAAAGATCTCGCTGGATGAGTTCTACAAAAACTTTACGGGTGTTTTGCTCCTGATGAACCCCACCTCGGAGTTCAAGGGCGGCAAGGAAAAACAGGGCAGCATGTTCAAGCGGTACATCAACCTGCTGCTGCCCCAGAAAAAACTTTTTATCTATGCCATCGCCAGCTCGGTCATCCTTACGGTGCTGGGCATCGCATCCTCGATGTTTAATAAAATATTGATGGATGAGATCCTGCCGTATGGATTAAAGAGCTTACTTGTTTCGATGATCCTGGTGTTCAGCATCGTGAGCATCACGAGCACATTGATCGGTACTGTCCGTCAATGGATCCTGATCCACCTGTCCATCAAGATCGACATCCCGCTGATGCTGGGGTACTTCGGGCATGTGTACAAACTGCCCATGAAGTTCTTCGCCACCCGGAAGACTGGTGAGATCACCACCCGTTATTCGGACGCGTCCACCATCAAGTCCGTCTTCACCAGCATTGCGCTGAGTGTGGTCATGGATATCGTGATGGCGGTAGCCACCGGCATCGTCCTGTTCCGGATGAACGCGACCCTCTTCTCCATCTCGGTCTTCACCCTTCTGCTGAGTTTGCTGCTTGTCATTATTTATAAGCAGCCCTACAAGCGGATCAATGAAGAGACGATGCAGCAGTCGGCCGTCCTCAACAGCCAGATGATCGAGAGCCTCCGCGGCATCGAGACCGTCAAGTGCAATGCCAATGAGGACCGCGAGTTGGAAACTCTTGAACGTGAATACATCAAGAGTATGAAGATCAGCATTCGTTCCAGTAAGATCAGCACCGGACAGTCTCTGTTCTCTGCTTTGATCTCCACCATTCTCGGCATGGTCACCTCTTACGTGGGTATCATGCAGGTGTTGAATGGCAACATGACGCTGGGCAGCTATATGGCGTTCAGCACCCTTTCCAGCTACTTCACCTCTCCGGTGAGCGACCTGATCAGCATGCAGATGTCGATTCAGGAAGCACAGATTTCCATGAAGCGTCTGACGGAGATCATGGACTATGAATCCGAACAGAAAGACGATCGGGAATACACCGAGATGGAGCAGATAGATGGTGACATCGAGTTCAAAGATGTCACGTTCCGGTACGGCAGCCGTTCCCCTGCCCTGAATCATGTGTCCTTTACGATCCCGAAAGGAAAGAAAGTGGCGCTGGTTGGCCAGAGCGGCAGCGGCAAATCCACGATCACCAAACTCCTGCTCAAGTATTATGAGCCGGAAAGCGGTGAGATCGACGTCAATGGCGTCAATCTGGACGAGTACAGCAATCAGTCTGTCCGTCGCGCGATCGCCTACGTGCCCCAGAACGTGGAGCTTTTCAGCAAGACCCTCTATGATAACATCCGGATCTCCAAGCCGGACGCGACCATCGACGAGGTCAAGGCTGCTGCCAAAAAGGCAGACGCCCACGAGTTTATCCGCAAGCTGCCGCTGCAGTACAACACCTATCTGGAAGAAGCCGGCAACGGCCTCTCTGGTGGTGAGAAGCAGCGCATTGCGATGGCTCGCGCGTTCCTGAAAGATTCCAACCTCTATATCTTTGATGAAGCGACCAGCAGCCTCGATTTTGGTACTGAAAACACCATCTTCGATATGATCTACAATCAGCTGGCTGATCGTTCCATGTTGATCGTGGCCCATCGCCTTTCCACCGTCCGTGATTGTGACCTGATCCTGGTCATGGATCATGGCGAGATCGTGGAGCGCGGCACCCACGACGAGCTGCTGGCAAAGCAGGGCAAGTATTACGAGCTCTGGAACCTGCAGCAGGGGATCTTCCGCCGCAAGAAAGAAGCACCCGCCCCGGCTCCTGCCGCCGTTGTGGAAGAAGACGACGATGGCGAGGACGCCATGACTTATTAAGTTGCAACTGAGTGCGCACTCAGTTACATAAATTTGGCTTTTGAAAGGATGCGCATCCGGAAAAAGGCCGTGTAAATTTGATTCAATCATTTGAAGGGAGTAATTCATTATGATGATGCCTGCAAACTATTCTGCTATCGCAGAGAACGAGATGACCTATGTTGTTGGTGGCGGCCTGCTGGAGGCCATCGGCTCTGTTACCGCTCCTGTCTGGGGTGCTGCTAACGTCAAGACTTTCAACACCAACCTGATCACCATCATCGGCAACTCTTATGTCTCCAAGGTTCTGGGCGCTACTCTGGGCGTTATGTTCAGCGGCGCTTGGGGCACCAAGGACGATGATGTTGCAGCAGCATGGGGCTACGATAAGGATAAGAAGGTCACCATCTTCGGCAAGAACAAGGCTCTGTGGAATGCCCTGGATCCCAACGGTTCTAAGGAGACCAATGGCTTCAACAAGTTCATGCAGGGTATCGGCGCTCTGGCTGCTGTCTACACTCTGGGCACCAGCACTACCAAGAGCAACGTCGCTGAGGGCCGTTATGATGTCTTCGGCAACGGCGCATTCTAATTAGTCTCATAAACTAAATAGGAAGTGTATTGCATTTGCACCGCCCTACTCGTTAGGGCGAGGTAGATGATAATGCCTCGCTATGGTGTGCCAGGAGGCGTGAGCCTTCTGGCACACTTTCTATTTGTGTACATTTTGCGAGCAGAATGTGGACAGATAGAGAACATCACTTATTACTGCAACAAGTAATAGGTGATCGCCATTGGATAAACTGCTTTGAGGTTCGTTATGCCGGTTACAAACCTCCCCTATGACCGCCGTTTGAACGGCCGCGCCAAAGAACTCCGCCATGAAATGACACCGCAAGAACGAAAGCTCTGGTATGCGTTTCTGCGGGATTACCCTATTAAAATTTACAAGCAGCGCGTCATTGAGTTTTTTATTGTAGACTTTTATTGTGCAGAAGCAAAACTTGCCATTGAATTGGATGGCTCTCAGCATTATACTGAGCAAGGCAAGTGTTACGATAAAGAACGTACTGCAATGATTGAAGCTTATGGGGTACAGGTACTGCGTTTTTCAAACCGGGAGGTTGATTCTAACCTTGCAGGTGTCTGCCAGACCATTGCCCAGACGATTCACACGCGCCTTACTTCTATGCCTCCGGCGCAGGAGTAGCCCTCTTTGCCAAGGCTCCCCTACCAGGGGAGGTGTCACCGACAGGTGACGGAGAGTTGGACATGGCAGCACTTTACCGCATCGTTGCCGATCGGCAGCATCTACTCTGTACAACCTCTCAGGCGCTCATGCGCCAGCTCCCCTAGTAGGGGAGCCTTTGGCAAAACTTTCAGGTAGTTTCTTTTCGCCTGCGGCTCCTATTTATCCAATTACGATTGCCTATTACACCCCTCCCCTTCCGGAGGGAAAAATCTAACAGAACAGGTGGACAATATCATGAGAGAGATTCAAATTGCACAAAACAAGACCCTCAAGCTGACCAATGTGCTGGCCCGCAAGATCGAGGCGGAAGAGTTTGCCAACCTCCAGATCGTTCTGACCCAGATGCAGAACTTTATGAAGAGCAACAACGCCCAGCCCATTGGCCCCATGATCCAGTGCGTCAAGATCCCCGGCGGCCCCAACCCCCAGCCGGAAGTCTACATGATGCAGCAGACCACCCAGCTGATCCCCCGCATGGAGCCGGGCTACACCCAGGACGCTGTGCTCCGGGTGCGCGGCTGCCTGTACGCCCACTACACCGGCCCCATGAGCCAGAGCGGCCTCGCCAGCCAGAAGCTGAACATCTTTGCCTTTGAAAACGAGCTGGAGCTCAACGGCAATGTCTACACCATCTTTGTCAACCAGGACGACGATGACGCGGTTGTTGACGTTTTTATGGAGACCAAGTAATATGACGAACACCACCCACATCTATAATCTCGACGAGCTGCAGGACCGCCGCATCATGATGGACAAGAAGCTGCCGCCCTACGGCTACGCGCTCATCATCCTGACGGGCTTCCTCATGGTATACCTGCTGCTGTGGAGCACCAAGAACTACCGCACTTATGTCAGCCAGTCCACCGGCACGGTGCAGGCTGCCAACAAGACCTACATCATGTCCAGCTACTCCGGCGCCATCACCGAGCTGAACGTCTCCGAGGGCAGCTATGTCAACGAGGGCGACCTCATTGCCCACATCAAGAGCACTGACCTGGACATTCAGACCGAGAGCTACGAGAACCAGCTGGCCCTCTACAAAAAGCAGAAGAGCCAGTACGAGAAGCTGGTCAAGTCCATCCAGGACGACAAGAATTACTTCAGCGAGACGGACATTGACGACCAGCCCTACTACTACCAGTACGAGACCTACAAGAGCCAGGTGGCACAGAACACCTTTGATGCGGCCCCCTACCAGGCGGCCGGTTACTCGGACGAGCAGATCCAGACCCTGATGGAGCAGAACCAGAGCACCGTTGAGAACCTGTACTACTCCACCCTGCAGAGCATTTCTGCCAACCTGACCTCCATCCAGAGCAATATCGACTCCATCCAGTCCCAGCTGGATGCCCTGAACACGGGCGCGAACGATTATTACATCTATGCCCCCACCTCCGGCGTCATCCACATGGACACCCCCTATAAGGTGGGCATGGTGCTGAGCGCCGGCTCGCCCCTGGCTACCGTCGCCAGCGAGAACAGCGACCTGGAAGTGGTGGCCTACGCTACCGTCAACGACCGCCCGCTCCTCCATGTGGGCGACCCCTGCAAGATCGCCATTACCGGCCTTTCGGAGTATTCCTACGGCAGCCTGACGGGCACCGTCACCTCCATTGACAGCGACGTGACCGCCAGCTCCTCCGGCTCCTACTACAAAATGACCATTACCCCGGACAGCACCTACGTTGTCAGCAACAGCGGCGATAAGGTGGACCTCTCCAACGGTATGAGCGTCACCGCCCGCGTCGAGTACGACCAGCTGACTTACTTTGAATACGCGATGGAAGCTTTGGGCGTCCTGTTCCGCTAAGCCCCTCCCCATCCAAACTGAACGCCCAAAGAGGTACAAAACATGAGATCTTTCTCCAAACAGCTGGCCGCAAGTGCCGTTCTGCTGGGCCTGCTGGCCGCTGGCGCGGCCCTGCCCGCCACGGCTGCCAGTCCCCTGAGTGCTGCAGCGGCCATTACCATGCCCTGGACCACGGTGGCCGTGGAGAGCATTGCTCCCGGCGACTATGCCGCCACCATGACGGTGGGCACCGCCCAGCAGCTTTCGCCGGATATCCTGCCGGAAAAGGCCGCCAAGCGTGCCAATGTGAGCTTTGTTTCTGATAACCCCAACATCGTGTCGGTCACGTCGGACGGCGTGGCCCAGGCCGTTGGCCTTGGCACCGCTCACGTTGCCGCCACGGTCAGCGACCAGAGCTGCCTGTACACCATTACCACCGAGCCGGACGCCTCCATGGTGGTGACGGAAATGGACATCACGCTGGCTGCCAATACCATCGCTGTGGGCGACACCACTTCCCTCTCGCTGGCCGTGCTGCCCACCAGCGCCGCCAACTATGCGGACGTAAGCCTCAGCTCCTCCAACGAGGGCGTGGCTACCGTGAACAGCTTTGGCAAGATCACCGGCATTGCCCCCGGTACCGCCACCATTACCGCCACCAGCGGCAGCGTGAGCGCCTCGGCTACCATCAAGGTCGTCGCCAGCGGCTCGGCCGTTCCCCAGTCTCTCTCTCTGAACACCAACTATGTGGTGCTCAAGCCGGGTTCCAGCAAGACCATCACGGGCAGCGTAGCCCCCTCCACGGCCTCCCAGAGCCTGACTTTCAAATCCAACGACACCAAGATCGCTACCGTCAACGGCAGCGGCGTCATCACCGGCGTAAGCACGGGTGCCACTTCGGTCATCGTCTCCAATGGCACTGTCTCCTCCTCGGTGACGGTCATCGTCAACCGCACGGCCTCCGCTTCCAGCGACGGCGACAACTCCGGTGACGGCACCCCGGCCGACGAGACTCCCACGGATCCTGTCGTCGCCGCCATTGAGAACGCGGCTTCCGATACGGTGGCCCTCTCCCAGCAGGAAGCTCCTGTGGTCTCTTCGGATGCTCTGAACGCCCTGCGCGCCAACAACAAGACGCTGGTGGTCAACGGCGACGGCTACAGCCTCCGCTTTGTGGGCAGCAGCATCAAAAACACCTCTGCCCCGGTGGACACGGCCCTCACCTTTACCCCCTCGGAGCACGGCGTTAACTTCGTCCTGAACAACGGCGAGGCACTGCCCGGCACGGTGGAGATCACCTTTACCGGTGATTATGCCGCCTACAGCCGCATCTACCTCTATAACACCGTCGCCTCTAAGTGGCAGTTCCTGAACGCGTTCAAAGATAACACCCTGGGCGCGGACACGGCGGGCGAGTATCTGCTCACCACAGAGAACCTCCGCTTTGCTGAGATGGACTGGACATTCTTCATTGCGGGCGGCTTTGTGATGGTCGGCATTGTTGTGGCCTATATCGTCGTCAAGAAGCGCTACTGGTTCTGGTAAGCATCTCTCCCCTGTTCTGATTCGTAAAATGGCTCCTGCGTGGCTCTGAGGCTGTGCAGGAGCTTTTGCTTTGCCTGTTCTGATCCTGTGATACACAAAAGCACCCCTCAGCGGCTCCGAGGCCCAGGAAACGGGGTGCTTGTTTTGATGGAAGTTTTACTCGACAGTCACGCTCTTGGCCAGATTACGGGGCTTATCGACGTCACAGCCGCGCAGGACAGCCATATAGTAGGCGAACAGCTGCAGGGGCACGATGAGCTGCAGCGGCATCAGCAGGTCTTCGTACTCGTCCATCCGGACGATATAATCCGCCACGCCCTCAGGCACTACAGCGTCTTTCGTGGTGAACAGAATGACCCGGGCCCCGCGGCTCTTGGTCTCCTTGGCGTTGGAGATGGTCTTCTCATACACCTGCTTCTGAGTGGCCAGCGCAATGACGGGCACACCATCGGTGATGAGGCTGATGGTGCCGTGCTTGAGCTCGCCGGCCGCATAGGCATCCGAGTGGACATAGCTGATCTCTTTCAGCTTGAGGCTGCCCTCCAGTGAGAGGGCATAATCAAACCCGCGCCCGATAAAGAAGCAGCTCTGGGTGTTGACAAAGCGGCTGGCAAGGTACTTGATCTGCTCGCAGTCATCCAGCCGGGGCTTGATGACCTCCCCTGCCCGGAGCAGTTCGGCGGTCAATCGCTTCGTTTCAGCTTCTTCCAGCTTGCCCCGGGCATAGGCCAGCCGGAGCGCAAACAGGTAGAGCACACACATCTGGACCATATAGGCCTTGGTGGACGCCACGGCGATCTCCGGCCCCGCGTAGGTGTAGAGGATGTAATCCGCCGCCCGGGCAATGGAGCTGCCCACCACGTTGACGATGGCCAGCACCGGCACGCCCCGGCTCTTGGCCAGCTTGAGGGCCGCCAGCGTGTCGCTGGTCTCGCCCGACTGGCTGATAATAATAACGAGGTCGTCCTTGTTCAGGATGGGGTCCCGGTAACGGAACTCGCTGGCAATGTCCACCTCGGCGGGGACTCGGGCCAGCGTTTCAATGGCGGCTTTGCCCACCATGCCCGCGTGCATGGCCGTGCCGCAGGCCACCAGATGCACCGTCCCGATGCTGCGGAGCCGCTCATCCGTCAGTTCCGGGATGCGCAGGTCGGGCATGCCATCCTCCACGCGAGGGCTGACCGTCGCCGTGATGGCGGCGGGCTGCTCATTGATCTCCTTGAGCATGAAGTGGGGGTAGCCGCCCTTTTCGGCCGCTTCCTGGTCCCAGTCCGCGGTCAGGCGCTGGCGCTCCACGGGCTCCCCAAAGGCGTTGTAGAACCGGATGCCCTGGGCCGTCACGACAGCCAGGTCGCCTTCTTCCAGCACGCTGTAGTCTCGGGTGTACTTGAGCAGGGCCGGGATATCCGAGGCCACAAAGTTTTCGCCCTCGCCCCAGCCCACGATGAGGGGGCTCTCTTTTTTCACGGCGAAGATGGTGTCCGGGAAATCCTTGAACAGCACGGCCAGCGCATAGCTGCCCCGCACCATGCCCAGCGCCTCGTGCAGGGCCTGCAGCGGCTCGCCATGGTAGCAGCTGTCAATAAGTTTGACCAGTACCTCGGTGTCCGTCTCACTCTCAAACGTGTACCCCCGGGCGGCCAGCCGCTCCTTGAGAGCACCGTAATTTTCAATGATGCCATTGTGGACGATGCTCACCCGCGGGGTAGAGTGCGGGTGGCTGTTCACATCGCTGGGTTCCCCGTGGGTCGCCCACCGGGTGTGCCCGATGCCACAGGAGCTCTCCGCGAGGGCCTGTACGGCCAGTTTCTGGCGCAGGGCATCCAGCCTGCCCTTGCTCTTGACAACGCGGATGCCGCCCTCCTGGGCCAGTGCCACACCCGCCGAATCATACCCGCGGTACTCCAGTTTCTCCAAACCATCCAGCAGCACATCCTGTGCGCTGCGCTTTCCAGCATAACCTACGATGCCGCACATACAAAACACCTCCATACCGACAGCCCGGCGCAACCAGCGCACAGCACAGCTGTCAGCTTCCTGTATCAGTTTATGTTTTTGTATGGCTTCCTTTGAGGGGATCTGTTACGGTATTGCTGCCGTTTTTTGCCCCTCTCTGCGGCTGGTATAGCCCCGCAGGCCGCCTGGCCTGCTTCAGCCGGAGAAACATCCGCCGAATTTTTCGATGATTCCTCTCCTCGTCACCCTCGCGGCTGTCACCCGCGTGGCCCGGCGCTCTGTGTCAACTATGTGTGCACATTCCTTCTTTCAATGCGTTCCAATTATCTTCCCAGCATCTTGTGCAGCCGGGGCTGCCACAGGATGCGGTACGCCTGCAGCATGTTGTGCAGGGCACGGTCATAGAGCAGAAACGCCACATTGCCCATGGCAAGGGTGGTCAGCGAGACGGCCAGCGCCGTGGTGCGCATCTCCTGCGAGATGCTGCCGCCGGGGATGAGCAGCAGCACCAGCCCGTACATGAGCAGGATGCCGCCGTTGCAGAGCAGCAGTTTGCACAGCCCCCGCAGCAGAGCAGGCCGGATGTGCTCGAATTTCGGCTTGACCAGCGGGTAATACCCCAGCAAAAAAACGAATGTCAGCGCCACCTCTTTGTCCGGCACAAACAGAAGGCTCAGCAGGCTGACGGCCCCATAGGCTGTCCAGGCCAGGGTCTTGCCGCACTCCACGCAGACCGTCGCCACCAGAAAGCTGGCAATGGCGGGCGCGATATACATAAAGATCGGGGTGACCGCCCCCAGCAGCATGAACGCGATGCTCAGGGCCGCTGCCATGCCGCAGTAGGCCATGGCCCAGCTCTTGCGGCCTTTCACGGCAGTTCCCAGCTCACAGGCTGGTTTTCCTGGAACGGATCCACCGCGTGGCGGAGGCCCAGGATCATGATGTTGTCCAGCAGGGTGCGGTTGAGCTTGATATCCAGCAGGTTATACGCCCGCACCAGATCGTTGGCGGCGGCCAGCGCCTGCCGCCGGGCACTCTCCACGGCGGCTTCCGGATTGGTGATCCCATTGGCCAGGAACACGTTATACCGCTTGCGCAGCTTGTCCCGCAAAAAACTCTCGGCTTTGTCCATCAGGTAGGCCGCGCGGCCAATGCAGAAGCCGATATAGTGCATGCTCTTGCGCTGGCTGGGATCATCCGTGGCCAGTACGGAATAAAGGGCTCCATACAGGTTGCTCTTGGGCTCTGAGGCCAGGGTATAGTTCTCGGAGTTCAGGGTCATCTGCACATTGGCCTGGTCCCGTTCCTGCGCAAAAATGCGCTCCAGAGCCGGGTTTTCGGCGGCGGCTTTCTCATAGGCCCGGCGGAGGAAGAGCCAGTTCCTGACGCGGCGCGCTTTTTTATAGAGAGGCAGATCTCCCCACTGGGCGTCCTGCAAACGGTGCCAGCCCAGCAGCACCTCTACCTGAGCCGCCAGCCGGATGCCCTGGGTCTGGCACATCATCTCTTTCCAGACCAGCGTGCCGGGCACCCGCATTTTTTTGCAGGTAGCCGGGCGGCCCGCCAGGCTGTCGGCCAAAATGGCAAACAGCACGCCATTGTACCGCAGGCAGCAGCACGAAAGAAACCCATAAGTGGTATACAGCTGGCGGCGCACGCCCCGCAGGTACCACTGATAGGTATTATAATCCCGGATGGTCAGTTCCGGGAGATAAGGCCGCATCCGCCCGTTCATCTGGCTCATGTCTTTTGCTTGCCCTCCGTTTCGACAGGTGCTTTGTCCAATAGTGTAAGTATAATCCTTTTCGACCTTTCATTCAATGGATGCTTTGTGAAATCTTTCATCAAAAAACGCACCGGACGTTGTGCATCCGGTGCGTTTAAAAAAAGTATCACTTTTTCTCGAAATGCTTGGGAGCCGTGACGCGCTTGCCGTCAAAACCACTCTTGGGCATGGGCTTGGCGGGCCGGTTCTCAAACTTGGGGGCGCTGTAGTACATGTACAGCTGGCAGGGGATCATGCCGTTGTACATCTTGCGGCGCTTGTTGGCCCGCTTGCCATAGTGGTGCTCAAAATCCATATCGGCGGTGATGGCGTAGACGCCCGCGCAGGGGTGGGCCTCCATCTGCTGGCCCAGAGTCTTTGCCAGCTTGGCAGCGCCCTCAATGGTGCTCATCCGCTCACCATACGGCGGGTTGGTCAGGACGATGGCCTCGCTCTTTGCCGCAAAGTCAGCCACATCGGCCACTTCAAAGTGGCAGCGCTTTTCCACACCGGCCAGCTTGGCGTTGGCGTTGGCCAGGGCCACCGCGGCGGGGTCGATATCATAGCCAAAGGCCTCAAAGCCGACATCCAGCTTGGAATCGGCCAGGGCTTTCTGGCGCTGCTCTGCCCAGACGGCGGCAGGCACAAAGCTATACCGCTCAGCGGCAAAGCGGCGCTTGAGGCCCGGCGCAATGTTCATGGCTTTCTGTGCGGCCTCGATGAGCAGGGTGCCGCTGCCGCAGAACGGGTCTTCCACCAGGCTGTCACGGCGGACACGGCCCAGGTCGGCGATGGTAGCGGCCAGCGTCTCGCGGATGGGGGCCTCCATGGCGTTGCGGCGGTAGCCGCGCTTGTGCAGGCCCTCGCCCGTGGTGTCCAGCATGATCTCACAGACGTTCTTGCGGAGCATGAAGCGGATCTTATACTCCGCGCCCGTCTCGGGCAGCACGGAGGTGTGATGGAACTGCATCAGCCGCTTGACCACAGCCTTTTTGATGATGCTCTGGCAGGCAGGCACGCTGGAGAGCTGGCTGTTGAGGGACGAGCCCGACACCGGGAATGCGGCATCGGCGGGGAGCAGCTCCTCCCAGGGGATGGAATACACGCCATCGAACAGCTCGTCAAACGTGGTGGCGGGGTAAGTGTTGAGCAGGAGCATCACACGCTCCACCGTGCGCAGGTTGAGGTTGGCGGCTGCGATCATATCGGCCCCGCCCTGAAAGGTCAGGCGGCCGTCGCTGACACGGATGTCCTCGGCACCGATGCGGCGCAGCTCAAAGTTGGCCGTGGACTCGCACCCGAAAAAGCAGGGAGCGATGAGTTCAAATTTTGCGGGCATTTTGGTTTCCTTTCCTGGTTCTGTACGGGGCCGCTTGTTCCGGCTGCCGCCGTGCATGGGCAAAACAGGCCCGCCCCGCTGGGGGCAGGCCCGTTGGTGGTACTTGTATCAGCGGCGTCCGCCACGGCCACGGGGGGCGTAGCCACCGCCGCGGCGGTTGTTGGTCTCGTGGTCGAGACCGCCGCGGCGGTTGTTGGTCTCGTGGTCGAGATCCGCCATTTTCTCTTCGCTCTGGCTCTTGAAGCGGCTCATCATGTCCTCAAAGCTCAGGTTGTCGCTGCGGGCAGGGGCCTTGGGCTGCCACACACGGGGAGCAGCCTCCCGGGCCGGACGGCCCCCCTCACGGGGCGGGCGTCCACCGCCCTGACCGCCGCCAAACCGGCCGCCGCGATTGCCGCCATGACCGCCCTCCCGGGGCCATTGCCATAAGGCCGTGGCCCGCGATCCTCCCGCGGCGCGCGGGGAGCACGGGGTTCCTGGGGCAGCAGCCGCTTGATGGAAAGCGCGATCTTTCCGTCCGGGGCCACGTTGATGACCTGGACTTTGACCGTATCGCCATCGTGCAGGACGGCTGCAATGTCCTGCACAAACTCATTGGACACCTCGGAAATATGGACCATGCCCACGCGGCCCTCCGGCAGCGCGACAAACGCGCCAAACGGCTTCACGCCTGTGACACGACCCTCGAAAATGTTTCCTACCTCAATTGCCAAAGCTCAATACTCCTGTTCTTCTCCTGATAGTATCCGGTCTGCCGCAGGGGGACCGGGGGTGCGGCTTCAGTTGCCCGTCACATCCACAAAGATGCGCTCATTGGCAGCTGCGTAATTATAAGAGTCCCGCGCGACCCACTCGGTCACCTCGTCCGAATCACCACTGAGGATGCGCTGCATCTCTTCATTTTTTGTCTGCTGCTGGCTGATCTGCTCCTGCAGGGTCTGCAGCTCCGCGCGTTTGGAGCTGATGGCTACCTGGTTGGAGATATACGCTGCCAGCATACTGAGCAGCAGCAGTACAAAAAACAGCCGGAAAAACACTCCCAGCACGGTTTTGCGTTTCCGCCGCTTGCGGCCCGGATTCGTCATAGTGTAAGCCCCCGTACATACAGCAGGCTTTTTGCGCCTGTACTCTTACTTTGATACGTTTGAATTATACAACACGCGCCGCTCACTTGGCAAGTTCTTTTTCGGTTTTTTTGCAAGTCTTTTTTCGTTCCGGCGTTCTTTGGCCGCCTTTTTGCGGGCGGCACGGGCCTGGGCATGGGCCGCGGCGTATTTTGCCAGCCCATCCAGCGGCCTGCGCAGCACCCGGCCCACGGCCCGCAACGGAACCCCCAACAGGTGCTCTGCCAGCGCAATGCCTGCAATGGCTGCCGCCAGCATGTACCAGCGCGGCACGCCCTCGGCGCTGAGGGAGGCCGCGTAGCTCTGGGTGCCCAGCAAAAGGCCGCCCATCAGCAGCACGTCCGGCAGAAGCGCC
>NZ_QTVP01000044.1:0-14391 GCF_003460645.1 Faecalibacterium sp. OF04-11AC
CGGCGGCAAAAAAGCCCCTGAGGGGCTTTTTTAGATGCGCGGCTCGCGCAATCCACCCGCGCCCACCAAGAACTCCAGTATCCGAACCGGGTGCTGGAGTTTCTGTTTTGTAGAAACAGATCAAGGGGATCGTAGCGGGTGGATTCGAACAGGGCGGCGGTGCGAAGCACCGTAAACAACAGCCCAGTGGGCTGTTATTGGATGCACTTTATTTTCGCCGGGGCTTTTTCTTCCGGACACTGTAGCCGAATGTTCCCAGCTTTTTGCCCAGGGCCAGATACTCGCCGTGGCTGTAGACGATCAGTTTGGCTTTGTCGAGGCAGAGCTTTCCGCTCTCGTCCAGCAGGCTCTCGTCCACATCACAGGCGACGACCTGCGCCAAAAACAGATCATGGCTGCCCAGCGGGATGACCTGCGTCACCTTGCACTCAAGATTCAGCGGGCTTTCCTCTAAAATGGGGCAGTCCGTCAGCACAGAGCCCGGCGCGGCGTGGAGGCCGCAGGCAGCAAACTTGTCTAGCTCCCGGCCGCTCTTGACGCCGCACCAGTCCACGGCTCGGACAAGGCTCTCGGTGGGCAGGTTGATGGCAAACTGCCCGATCTCTTTGATCAGATGGTGGCTGAACCGCTCGGGGCGGACGCTGATGGACACCATGCTGGGCTGGGTGCAGATGGTGCCTGTCCAGCCGATGGTGATGAGGTTGGGGGTTTCCAGTCCGCCGCAGGATACCAGAACGGGCGGTTCCGGGTTCAAAAGGGTGCTGCCTTTCCAGCTCTGTTTGCTCATCCGTGGTACTTCCTTTCGTAGGGGGCCCAGGTGCGCTCGCTGATGATATAGCGGGGCCGGGCCTTGGTTTCCATATAAATTTTGCCGATATATTCGCCGATGACGCCCAGGCAGATGAGCTGGACACCGCCCATGAAGCAGACGATGCAAACGGTGGAGGCCCAGCCGGCCACCACGCTGCCCCGGACGGCCTGCACGATGGCCCAGATCACCCCGATAAAGCTGATCAGGCTGACCACGATACCGGCTCCGGTGATGAGCCGGATGGGTTTGTTGCTCAGGCTGGTGATGCCGTCGAACGCAAGGGCCAGCATCTTGCTCAGGGGATAGTGGCTGTCACCGGCCAGCCGCTCATGCCGCTCGTAGGTGACTACCTCGCTGGGAAAACCCACCAGCGGCACCATGCCCCGCAGGAAGATGTTGACTTCCCGGTAGTCGGCAAAGCTTTCCAGAACCCGGGTGCTGATGAGCCGGTAGTCGGCGTGGTTGAAGACGATGTCGGCCCCCAGGGCGTTCATCAGGTGATAGAATCCCTCGGCAGTAAAGCGCTTGAAAAATGTGTCTGTGTCCCGGCGGCTCCGCACGCCGTATACCACCTCGGCACCCTCCAGATACTTGCGCACCATTTCATCCATGGCGTTGATGTCGTCCTGGCCGTCGCAGTCGATGGAGATGGTGATATCGCAGCTGCCGCTGTGCAGGGCTTCCATCAAACCGGCCAGCACGGCGTTCTGGTGGCCGCGGTTCCGGCTCTGAGAGATACCGATGAAATGCTCATCCTCTTTTGCAAACCCGGTGATGAGCTCCCATGTCTTATCCCGGGAGCCGTCGTTGACAAACAGCACCCGGCTTTGGTCGCTGACCAGCCCCTGGGCGGCCAGGTCGTGAATCTTCTGTAAAAACATCGGGGCCGTGATGGGCAGCACCTGCTCCTCGTTGTAGCAGGGGATCACGATCCAGAGTATCGGCTTGGACATTGTTACAACACCATCCCTCTCAATGCTTCCGCATCCATAATTTTAAAGCTGCTGCGGTAGGTCTCCAACAAGCCGTCCCGCTGCATGAGGCTCAGCTCCCGGGAGAGGGCGCTGCGGTCACAGTTGAGGTAATCCGCCAGTTGGATGCGGGAGTAGGGGATGGTAAAGGTCATGCTGTGGTGATACTCGGCCTCACTGAGGAGGTAGGCGCACACCTTGGCCCGCAGGCTCTTTAAAATGAGCAGGTCCACCCGGCGGGAGAGCAGGAAATATTTATCGCTGATGGTCCGTACCAGATTTTGCAGCACCTGCTGGCGGGCGGGGTCGCTGCCGGGCTGGAGCAGCCGGTCATAGGGGAGCAGCAGTACCTCGCAGGGGCACTCGGCCACCACCGTTACCGGGCTGGCCAGGCTGGAGCCGCCCAGCACATCGCCAAAGACGCCCCCTGCCTCCATGTGGGTGATGGGCAGGTGGGTGCCCCCCGGCGCGGGACGGTAGGCCTGAATGGTGCCCGAGAGCACCACCCCTACCCGGCGGTTGGAGTACCCGGCCTGCACCAGCGTTTCGCCCCGGCCATAACTGCGCACCACGGCGCACAGATCCCGCAGGAGCATCCGCAGGGCAGGCTGTTCCAGCCCGGCAAAGAGTGAAGTGGTTTGTAACAGCGGCAGGTAATTTTCCATATCCATTCCGTGAGGTTTGACCCGGGCCCTCACCGCCCATCTGCAATTCCGTTGCGTGCGCAACGGTATTTTTTCTTTCATTATAGTAAACTTGAGCCCGTAAAGCAAATGTTTTTGCAAATTTTATTTCTCGCAAGGGCAAAAATAGAAAGTGAGGAAGTTTCTGATGATGAAAAAACTGACATCTCTGCTGCTGTCGGTGGTCATGCTGGTCAGCCTGCTGGCCTGCGGGGCCTCGGCAAAAACGCTGTCGGCCAAGACCCTCCGCATCGCGGGCCTGAAAGGCCCCACCACCATGGGTCTGGTCAATCTGCTCTCCATGGAGAAGAACGGCACCGCCGCCATGGATTACGACCTGCAGCTCTATGGCGCGGCCGATGAGATCGTGCCAAAGCTCATCAAGGGGAATCTGGACATGGCGGCCATCCCGGCCAACCTGGCGGCAACCCTCTACCAGAAGACCAACGGCGGCATCCAGGTGCTGGCCGTCAACACGCTGGGCGTGCTGTATGTGGTGGAAAAGGGTGACACCGTCCACAGCTTTGCAGACCTGAAAGGCCGCACCATCCTCTCCACGGGCAAGGGCACCACGCCGGAGTACGTCCTGCGTTACCTGCTCACCAAGAACGGCCTGGACCCCGATAAGGACGTGAAGATCGAATACTACAGCGAGGCCTCTGAGGTCACCGCTCAGATGGCCGCCACCAAGAAAGACGCCATCGCCGTGCTGCCCCAGCCCTATGTCACCGCTGCCCAGATGAAAGACAGTGAGCTCCGTGTGGTCCTCGACCTGACCAAGGAGTGGAACAAGGTCTGTGATACCCAGCTCATCACCGGCGTCACGGTGGTCCGCACCGCTTACGCCGAGGATCACCCCGACGTGGTGCAGGCGTTCCTGAATGACTATGAGAAGAGCGTCAACGCCGCCAACACCGACATCGACGGCACCGCCGCCCTCTGTGAAGAGATCGGTGTGGTGGCCAAGGCTGCCATCGCCAAAAAGGCTCTGCCCAAGTGCAACATCGTCTACCGCCGCGGCGAGGAGATGAAGAAAGACATTTCCGCTTACCTGCAGGTGCTCTACGATGCCTCCCCCGCGGCCGTGGGCGGCAAGCTGCCGGACAACAACTTCTACTGGGTCAAGCCCACGACGACCCAGCAGGTGCAGCACAAAGTGAAGAAGCTGTTCCAGTAAGTAGTTGGTTTAATAAAAAAGCTGCCGCACAGTGCCGTGCGGCAGCTTTTTTCAGGACTTTTTCAGGAAGCCGATTCCCATACCAACCGCAGCCGGAAGCAGCCAGCCGAAACCGAGGGCACCCAGCGGCAGGCTGTTGGCCAGTGCAGCCACCGGGCCCAGCGGCAGGGCGGCGGGGATGCTCTGCAAGGCCGCCAGCCCAATGGCCCAGCTGTAAACACTGCAGCGCTGGAACCGCCCGGGCAGGAACGACAGGAAGATGAGGACGATGGCCGTCGGGTAGATGGCGTTGAGGACGGGAACGGACAGCCTGAGGATCCCTGCCAGCCCGATGTTGGAGAAGAGCATACTGGTCAGGGCGAAGAACGCGGCCCAGGCCGGATAGGAGAGCCTGGGGAGCAGCTGGTGGAAATATTCGCCGACGCTGGAGATGAGCCCCACGCAGGTGTTGAAGCAGGCGATGACAAAGATGGCCCCCAGCAGCACCTGCCCCACCCGGCCAAAGAGGGAATCGGCCAGCCGGGTCAGGGTCTCAGCGCCCGTCTCGCAGCCGGGGAAAGCCGCCCCGGCAATGCCGCCGATGTGGGTGAGCATGGCATAGACAAGGCCGAGGAGCCCGGCGGCCACGAACCCGGCCCGGATGGTGCCCTGTTCCACCTCCCGGGGGTCTGTGATGCCCAGCGCCTGGATGTTCAGGCGATGACGAAGCCGAAGTTGAGTCCGGCCAGGGTGTCCATGGTCTGGTAGCCGTCCAGGATGCCCTGCGCTGCGGGCAGGGCAGCGTAAGCCGCTGCCGGGGTGCCGTAGCCTGCCGCCGCCGGGCGGAACAGACACCCGGCAAACAGCAGCAGGATGAGGGCCAGCAGGGCCGGGCAGAGCACCCGGCCCAGCCGCTGGGTGAGCCGTTCCGGATGGAGCGCGATCCAGTATGCTGCCGCAAAGAAGAGGGCGGAGTAGGCCCATTGGAGCCACGAGGCTTCCCCCACCAGCGGAGTGAGCATGGCAAACGAGGTGCTGGCGGTGCGGGGAATGGCCAGGCAGGGCCCGATGGAAAGATATACCAGAATGGAGAAGACCTGCGCAAACCGGGGGTGCACCCGCTCGGCCAGCTGGGGCAGCCCCCCGGCCCGGGCTACGGCCACCACGCCTGCAATGGGCAGGCCGATGGCGCTGACGGCAAACCCGGCAAAGGCCAGCCAGAGGCGGGTGCCTGCCTGTGCCCCCAGATAGGGCGGAAAGATCAGGTTGCCTGCTCCGAAAAACATGGAAAACAGGGTAAACCCGATCAGCAGCAGTTTTTTGCCGCGGAGGGTGTTGGTTTGCATGAAGCATCGTCCTTTCTGCCGGGCAGGACAGCCCGGTGTGGGTTTCTGACTTTCAGTTTAGTGTACAAAAGCGCTCATGTCAAGAAAAGAAAAGATGAAAGCTTGTATTCTATCAGATGATATGATATCTTGAAAAAGGATTTGGAATGAACAGAAAGGAAGCAATATGAAACAGACAAAAAAACGCCGCCTCTGGCTGGCGGCGGTGGTGTTCTGGCTGGCGGTGTGGCAGGGGGCTGCCATGGCCATCGGGCAGGAGGTGTTTCTGGTGTCGCCGCTGCAGGCCTTTGGCACGCTGGTGCAGCTGCTGCCCCAGGCAGAGTTCTGGCAGCGGGTAGCGTTCAGCGCCGGGCACATTCTGCTGGGCTTTGTGCTGGGCGGGGTGTGCAGTGTGCTGTTGGCTGTGGCGGCGGAGCGCTGGCTCTGGGTGGACGCCATGCTGGCCCCGGTGATGCAGCTGGTCAAGGCCACGCCGGTGGCAAGCTTTATCATTCTGGCGCTGGTGTGGGTCAGCGGCAAAAGCCTCTCCATCCTCATCAGTTTTTTAATGGTGCTGCCCGTGCTGTACGGCGCGGTGCGCACCGGGCTGGAAAGTGCCGACCCGCAGCTGCTGGAAATGGCCCGGGTGTTCCGCCTGCCGCTGGGGCGGCGGGTGAAAGCCATCTGGCTCCCGGCGGTGCTGCCCGCGTTCCGGCAGGGGTGCAGCGTGGCGCTGGGCATCTGCTGGAAGAGCGGCGTGGCGGCGGAAGTCATCGGCCTGCCGGACGGCAGCATCGGTGACGCCCTCTACCGGGCCAAAATCACCCTTTCCACCGGGGAGCTGTTTGCCTGGACATTCGTCATCATCGTCCTGAGCGCGGCCTTTGAAAAACTGTTTCTGGCCCTGCTGGACAAGGCGGTGGCCCGGGTACTGGGCGAGGAGGCGGTATGATGCAGTATAACAAACTGGAAATTTTGCACCTGACAAAACGCTTTGGAGAGAAAACGCTCTTTGAAGACCTGAATCTTACAGTGGAGGAGCCTGCCGTCCTCTGGGCCCCCAGCGGCTGGGGCAAAACCACCCTCCTGCGCGTCCTCATGGGGCTGGAAACGCCTACCTCCGGCAGTGTGCAGGGGGTGGGGCGGGTGAGCGCCGTCTTTCAGGAAGACCGCCTCTGCCCTCAGCTGAATGCCGTCCAGAACGTGGCACTGGTGCTTCCGGGACTGGAAACACAATACAAAGAGCAAATTAAAATCTGTTTTCAACAACTTGGATTGGATTCGACGGCCCTTGTCCTGCCTGCCCGAAAGCTCTCGGGCGGCCAGAAGCACCGGGTGGCTCTCCTGCGGGCGCTGCTGGCCCCCAGCGACACCCTGCTGCTGGACGAGCCGTTCACAGGGATGGATCCGGAGACCCTGCAAAAAGCCGCCGCGCTCATCCGGGAGCGAGGCGGCGGCAAAAATGTCCTCCTCGCCACCCATGACCGGGACGCCATCGCGGCGTTGGGCTGGCCGGTGATCCAATTGGCGGAATGAAAGCCCCCCGCGGACCTACGGCAAGTCTGCGGGGGCTGTTCTTGATAAGATTATAAGAGCTCCGCCAGAATGGTGTTCTGCACGATGAGCCCGGCGGGGGTCAGGGCCAGGGTCTTGCCATCAAAATTGGCGTACCCGGCTTTGACGCAGTTTTGCACGAAGGCAAGTTGTGCTGTGGAGAACTCCTTGCCGTAGAGGTTTTTGTAAGCTTCCAGATTCAACCCCTTGCGGAGGCGGAGCTGCAAAATGAGATAATCCTCCGCGCCGCAGCTGCCGTCCAGCACCGGGGCAGCGGTATCGTGTAAAAAGGCATCCGTATCAGGCGGGTAGTAGAAACGCTTGCCGCCCATGCAGGAGTGGGCCGCTGGGCCGAGGCCAAGGTAATCCCCGCAGTCCCAGTAGATGAGGTTGTGCTTCCCCTCATAGCCCGGGCGGGCAAAGTTGGAAATTTCGTATTGCTGGTAGCCGTGGTGTTCCAGCTGCTCCACGGCGTAGAGGTAAAAATCAGCGGCCTCGTCGGAAGTGGGCAGGCCCTCCGGCGGCTTGCGGCCAAAGGCGGAGTCCGGTTCGATCTTTAACAGGTAGGCGGAGATGTGGGTGGCCCCGCCGCCCTCGATGAGCTCCAGTGTCTCATCAAACTCGGCCTGCGTATAGTGGGGCAGTGCCAGCATGATGTCCCCGCTGATGTTGGTAAAGCCTGCCCGCTGGGCCGCCGCGAACGCCGCCCGGGCCTGTTTGGCCGTGTGGGGGCGGCCCAGCGTTTTGAGCTGGCTGTCCCGGGCCGACTGCACCCCGAACGAGACGCGGTTGACGCCCGCGGCCCGGAAGCCGCGCAGTGTTTCTTCGGTGACAGTCTCCGGGTTGGCTTCCAGGGTGATCTCCGCCCCGGGCAGGGGCTGGGCAGCGTCTATGAGGCGGGAAACATCCTCGGGTGTGAGTAAACTGGGGGTGCCGCCGCCAAAATAAATGGTATCGGGCCGGAGAGGCGCATCCGGCGCAAACCGGTGCAGCTCCCGCAGCAGCGCGTCGGGATACTCTGGCGGTACACCCCGCTGGCCGGGGGCGGAATAGAAATCGCAGTAGCGGCATTTGGAAAAACAGTAGGGGATATGCAGGTAAAGCCCAAGAGACATCAAATATCACAGCCTTTTTCATGAAACGTTCATTTCTATGCAGTATACTATAAAACAGAAACCGGAGCAAGGCGGCAGTGCCCGCCCCGGCAAAAGACTGGAGGATTCCACAATGGATTATAACAACTATGACCGCGGCTATGCGGAGCCCTCGATGAATGCATCGGACTATATGACCCGCACCTACCGCTGGATGGCCAGCGGACTGCTCATCACGTTCGCCATGGCGTATATCACGGCCACCACCCCGCTGATCTATCTGGTGGATTCGCTGTATCTTGTACTCACCATTGCGGAGCTGGCATTGGTATTTGTGCTGAGCTCCCGGGTACAGAACATGTCAGTGGACGCGGCCCGGGCCACGTTCTTCGGGTATGCACTGCTCAACGGCATGGTGCTGAGCTATTATTTTGTCGCTTTCTCGGTGGGCACGCTGGTCATGGCGTTCCTGCTACCGCCGTTTACTTTGGTCTGATGGCCGTCTACGGTACCACCACCCATAAAGATCTCACCGGCTGGGGCCCGCCTGATGATGGGTCTGGTAGCCCTTATCGTTACCAGCCTGATCGGGATGCTGTTCGGCTTCGGCTTTGGCAGCTCGGTGCTCTACTGCGGCATTGGTCTGGTGCTGTTCATGCTCCTGACCGCCTATGATACCCAGAAGCTCCAGCAGATGTATGCCTACTATGCAGGCGACCCGGAGCTGGCGGAGAAAGCTTCCATCTACGGTGCTCTGACCCTGTACTTGGACTTCATCAACATCTTCCTGTATGTCGTCCGCCTGCTGGGCAACAACCGCCGCCGCAACTGATTCAAACGCAAACAAAAATATCCGTCATCGCGCCGCGATGGCGGATATTTTTATGTATAAACGTCCGCCAACCATCGCACACTACCACCAGAACAAACCGTACACAAACATGGATGGGAGTAACAAACGATGGAACAGATCCGAAAACTCTTGCAGGGCAAGGGCTTTGCGCTGGTGCTGGCCGCCTGCCTGCTGGCGGCAGCGGCCGCCGGCGTCTGGGCCGTGCAGACCGTCCGCGGGGAACTGCAGAAAAATCTGGACGGCCTGCGTGATCCGGCCAGCAGTGCCCGCACTGCCCCCGGCATCGACGAGGGGCTTGACCTGACAACACCGGATGAGGAGGATTCGACCGAATGGCAGCAACCCACCGCCCCCGCCGCAAACTCTGTGGCCAATGTGCCCAAAGCTTCTTCCAGCACCGCGCCCTCCGGTGGGGCTGGTGGCTCTTCTGGGGCGTCATCTGGTTCTGCTGGGGTGCACGAGCCCTCCGCGCTGCAAACCGAATCCGCACCTGCCAGCAGCTCAGCGGCACCTGCCTCCACGCGGCCAGTCTCGGGGCGTATCTTAAACGCGTACAGCGGGGATGAGCTGGTCTACAACAAGACGCTGGGCGACTGGCGCACCCACAACGGCATTGACTATGCCGCCGCCAAGGGCGAAAAAGTTTCGGCCCCGGTGGAAGGCAAGGTGACACTGGCGGGCGCGGACGGCAGCTGGGGCCCTACCGTGGCCATTGAGGACGCTTCCGGGCGGCTCTGGCGGATCAGCGGTGTGGCCGACCTGAAAGTGAAAGCCGGGGATACCGTGACGGCCGGGCAGGCCCTTGGCACCGTGGGCAGTGTGAGCTGCGAGTGCGCCGAGGACAGCCACATCCACCTGGAAGTGAAACAGGGCGAAAAATACCTTGACCCGGCCAAGGTGATGCAGTAAAACAGAACACGGCACTCCGGCGGGAAAACGCCCGCCGGGGTGCTTTTTTGCGTGGAGCAGAGGAAATGCCGCCCGCTTTTCCTGCAATTTCAGCCGCCGGGCACATTGCTTTTGGAGGACGATTCTGGTATGATACAATAGAAATATCAGGTTTTGTGGGAGGAATTGCTGGATGGCAAATGTGTTGGTGATCGGAGCGGGCGCGGCGGGCCTGATGGCGGCCGGTGCGGCCGTGCGGCAGGGCCACACCGTTACGGTGCTGGAACATAAGGAAAAGCCCGCTCAGAAGATCCTGGTCACGGGAAAGGGCCGCTGCAACGTGACCAACGACTGCACCGCTGAGGAGTTCCTGCACCATGTGCGCACCAACCCCCGTTTTCTGTACTCGTCTTTAGGGGCGTTCCCGCCGGCAAAGACGATGGAGCTGTTTGAGGAGCTGGGTGTGGAGCTGAAAGTGGAGCGCGGCCGCCGGGTGTTCCCGGTATCCGACAAGGCGGAAGAGATCCGGCAGGCATTGCTCCGGTACGCGGAGGGAGCCGTTCTCATCGAGGACGGGGCCCAAAAGCTGCTGCTGGAGCCGCTGGCCCCGGCGGAGGAGGCTGCCCCGGCTGCCCGGAGAACCCGCGCCACCCCAAAAAGAAAAAGCCCGGCCCGGCGTACCGCTGTGTAGGCGTGCGGGGCACCTCGGGCAGGGAGTACAAGGCGGATGCCGTGCTGGTGGCCACCGGCGGCCTGAGCTACCCCACCACGGGCTCCACGGGCGACGGCTACAAACTGGCCCGGCAGGCGGGCCACACCATCGTGGACCCGGTGCCCAGTCTGGTGAGCCTGGTCAGCCACGACCCGGACTGCAAAAAGATGATGGGCCTGGCCCTGAAAAACGTCAACCTGACCCTGTTGGAAGACAACAAGGCCATTTTTACCGAGCAGGGCGAGATGCTGTTCACCCACTTTGGCATCAGCGGGCCGCTGACCCTCAGTGCTTCCAGCCATCTGGGGGACATGAAAAAGCATACCTACAAGGCGGAGATCGACCTGAAACCTGCCCTGAGCGAGGAGCAGCTCTATGACCGCATCACCCGGGATTTTGCACTGCTGGCAAACCATGCGGCGCAGGGGGCGCTGGTCAAGCTGCTGCCGTCCAGTATGCAGCCGGTCATGGTGGCCCGCTGGGGCATCGACCCGGCTACCAAGGCGAACCAGATCACCCGGGAGCAGAAGCGGGAGCTGGTGCAGTTGTGCAAGCACTGGGGAGTGCCCATTGACGCCCGGGGCGATTTAGCCCATGCCGTCATCACGGCGGGCGGAGTTTCGGTACGGGAGGTAGACCCCAAGACCATGCAGAGCAAAAAGGCGCAGGGCCTCTACTTTGCAGGCGAGGTGCTGGATGTGGACGCCTACACGGGCGGCTACAACCTGCAGATCGCGTTCTGCACGGCACAGAGTTTTGCAAATCATCTGGAATAAAGAGCGCCTCTGCTTGCCAAACCTCTCAGCTTCGCTGCGCTCAGCAGCTCTCCTGCAAAGGAGAGCCAAGGGGACGGCATCAAAGCCGAAAACTTCATCGAGACGAAGCTGCTGAACTTGCCTCTCCTGCCAGGAGAGGTGGCATCGAGCAAAGCGAGATGACGGAGAGGTCTTACCCTGATTATAATAGTAAGGAGATAAATGTTATGGTATCAGTTGCAATCGACGGGCCTGCCGGGGCAGGCAAATCCACGCTGGCACGCCGTCTGGCGGCCGAGCTGGGCTATATTTATGTGGACACCGGTGCCATGTTCCGCACCATCGGCCTGTACGCCCTGCGGGCAGGCAAGGACCCCAAGGACAACGAGGCGGTCAACGCCCTGCTGCCGGAGATCTCCCTCCGGCTGGCGACCCTGGACGGGGAACAGCACATCTACCTGGGCGAGGAGGATGTGAGCACCGCCATCCGCACCGAGGAGGCCGGAATGGCCGCCTCTGCCGTGGGGGCCAACCCCGCAGTCCGGGCCTACCTGCTGGATACCCAGCGGAACATGGCAAAGACCCAGAACGTCCTGATGGACGGCCGGGATATCGGCACCGTGGTGCTGCCGGACGCGACCGTGAAAATTTTCCTCACCGCCAGCCCGGAGGCCCGTGCCACCCGCCGCTGGAAAGAGTATCAGGCCAAGGGGATGCCCAACACCTACGAAGAAGTGCTGGAAGATGTGAAGCAGCGGGATTATCAGGATACCCACCGCGCGGCGGCTCCCCTCAAGCAGGCGGAAGACGCCGTGCTGTTGGATACCTCCGAGCTCAACTTTGAGCAGAGCCTGGACGCCATGAAGCAGATTATCGCCCGGAAAGTCGGTTAAGGAGACAGGATGGTACTATATTATATCTTGCTCCCGCTGGCATGGATCGTGTTCCACGTCGGGTTCCGTGTCCGCGCGGAGGGCCGGGACAACCTGAAAAAAATTCGGACCAGGGGGTACATTCTGGCCCCCAACCACATCTCCGCCATTGACCCGGTCTTTGTCATCATCACCCGGTTCTGGGGCAGGCGGATGATCGTGTTTGCCAAAAAAGAGCTGTTTGAGATCAATGCGTTCCTGAGCTGGTTCTTCCGCTGTGCCGGTGCCATGTGTGTGCGCGGCACCAAGGAAGAGGCGGCCGTCATTGACGAGACGGTGGCCCGTTGCCAGAACGGTGAGAGCCTGCTCATCTTCCCGGAGCACCCGTGAGAAAGACGGAACGTTCCTGCAGCCAAAGAGCGGCCTGTTCGTCATTGCGGCAGCGGCTGCTGTGGACGTGGTGCCGGTGCGCATCCACTACGAGACGCCGGACGGGAAAATGAAGCTGTTCTGCAAGGTGCGGGTGGTGTACGGCGAGCCGATGCCCGCCGCCCGGTTTGCCATGGAGAGCCGCCGCGATATGAAGAAGCTCCGCGCCAACAAGCAGGCGCTTCTGGACGCATGGGAGAAACTGTAAAGGAGAGAACATGGAGATTCGTTTAGCCAAAACAGCGGGCTTCTGCTTCGGCGTCAACCGCGCCGTGGAGCTGACCTACGGCCTGCTGAACGAGGGCCACAAGGTGGCCACCCTGGGCCCGCTCATCCACAACCCCCAGGCGGTGGACGACATGAAGCGCCGGGGCGCGCTGGTGGCCGACACCGTGGAGGACATCCCCACCGGGTACGAGGTCATCATCCGGAGCCACGGCGTGCCCCGCACCATTTACGATACGCTGGAGCAGCGCGGCATCGTGTACCACGACGCCACCTGCCCCTTTGTGAAGAAGATCCAGAACATTGCCGCCAGGGCCGAAGCCGAGGGCGCGGTGCTCCTGGTGGCCGGCGACGCCGCCCACCCGGAGGTGCAGGGCATTGTGGGACATACCCGGGGGGAGGTATTTGTCTTCAGCGATCTGGACGAATTAAAGGCCTGGAAAGGCCCCTCGGACCCCCAAAAGCCCATTTTTGCGGTTGCACAGACCACATTTCAGGTAACAAAATGGCAAGAAAGTTCGGAGTTTCTCAAAAAAGCCTATACAAACGCCCGAATTTTTGATACAATATGTAATGCGACGTGGGCGAGGCAACAGGAAGCGGAAGACCTCAGCCAGCAATGCGACATCATTGTTGTCATTGGCGGTCATCATTCTTCCAATACCCAAAAGCTGGTACAGGTCGCCGCAAAACACACGCGAGCCGTAACGGTCGAGACAGCGAGCGAACTTCGGCCTGAATGGTTTGTGGATGTAAAAACGGCGGGCGTCACAGCCGGGGCTTCAACGCCATCGTCTATTATTGAGGAGGTACTTAACAGTATGAGCGCAGAAATCAATGACAGCATGAGCTTCGAGGAGATGCTGAACGCATCCGAGGAAAAGCGGGTTCATGCAGGCAGTATTGTGAAAGGAATCGTGACCAGCATCTCTGCCAACGAGATCCAGGTGGATATCGGAGCGAAGCAGACCGGCTTTGTCAAGCTGAGCGAGCTGACCGATGATTCCTCCGCCAAGGTCGAAGACTGGTGAAGGTTGGCGATGAGCTGGACCTCATCGTCGAGAAGGTTATGGATCAGGACGGCGTCATCCAGCTCTCCCGCAAGAAGCTCGCATCTCGCAAGGGCATGGAAGAGATCGCTAAGGCAGCTGAGTCCGGTGAGGTCGTCGAGGGCGACGTTACCGAGTTCAACAAGGGCGGCGTTGTCGTCAACGTCAAGGGCGTCAAGGTGTTCGTCCCCCGTTCTCAGGCCACTATGCGCCGCGACGAGGACTACACTGCTCTGGTCGGCCAGCATGTCCAGCTGGTCGTCACCGAGTGCTCTGGCCGTAAGATCGTCGGCAGCATCAACAAGGTCACCGCTGAGCAGAACAAGGCTAAGCGGGAAGAGTTCTGGGCAAACGTCGAGGTCGGCAAGACCTACACTGGCGTTGTCAAGAGCCTGACCTCTTACGGTGCATTCGTCGATATCGGCGGTGTGGATGGCCTGTGCCACATCAGCGAGCTGAGCTGGAACCGCATCAAGCATCCCTCTGAGGTCGTCTCTGTGGGCGACACCATCGAGGTGTATGTGAAAGATATCGACACCGAGAACCACAAGGTCTCTCTGGGCTACAAGAAGGCTGAGGACAACCCCTGGGAGCAGCTGAAGAACAACTATCCCATCGGCAGCACTTTCCACGCTCCGGTCGTTTCTCTGACCAAGTTTGGTGCTTTCGTCCGCATCCTGCCGGGTGTTGACGGTCTGGTTCACATCAGCGAGATCAGCAATGATCGCGTTGAGAAGGTCTCTGACGCACTGAAAGTCGGCGATATGGTCGATGTGAAGCTGCTGGATGTCGACTTCGACAAGAAGCGCATCAGCCTGTCCATGAAGGCTCTGCTGAACAACGACGCTGAGTAATCAGCTCTTTGGAAAGCGCGGTCTCTGACACAATGCGACTGACAGCCCCGTTGCCGGGTAACGGCGGCGGGGCTGTTTTTTATTGGTATGCCCTCTCAGTCTCGCATTCGCTCGACAGGCATCCTCCTTTTGTCGCTTACGCGACATCTCCCTCCGGCCG
>NZ_QTVP01000045.1:0-10730 GCF_003460645.1 Faecalibacterium sp. OF04-11AC
GACATTTCTCCCCGCACCGGGGAGAATCTTTCCCAAAGTGGGAGCTTGGCAGTCCCTGCAAAGTTTATCTCTTTGCCAAGGGCTCTCCCTTTGGGAGAGCTGGCGCGTCAGCGCCTGAGAGGGCAAGCCCGTTTAATCTTTCTTCGGCACCGGCATCTCAAAGCCGCAGCCCTCTTTTGCACAGTAGAGCTTGGAGCCCTTGCGGAAGAGGGTGGAGCCGCATTTCTCGCACTTGGTGGCCACGGGCATGTCCCAGGTCATAAAATCGCAGTCGGGGTAGCGCTCACAGCCGTAGTAAATGCGGCCCTTGGCGCTCTTGCGCTCCAGCATCCGGCCCTTGCCGCACTTGGGGCAGATACCGCCGGTATCCTTGACCAGCCGCTTGGTGCCCCGGCACTCCGGGAAGCCCGAGCAGGCCAGGAACTTGCCATACTTGCCCACCTTGATGACCATGGGGCGGCCGCACAGGTCGCACACCTCGCTGGAGGGCTCGTCCGGCACCTTGACCTTTTTGCCCTCCATGTTCTTCTCCGCCTGCTCCAGGCTGGCTGCAAACCCCTGATAGAAGTCGTCCACGGTCTTGTGCCAGTCGGCCTTGCCGCTTTCCACCTTATCCAGGTTCTTCTCCATCTCAGCCGAGAAGTCCACATCCACGATGTGAGGGAACTGCTCCAGCATCAGGCCGTCCACGGCCCGGCCCAGCAGGGTGGGCTTGAGCTTTTTCTGCTCCCTCTCCACATACCCGCGGTCAATGATGGTGGTGATGATGGGCGCGTAGGTGGAGGGGCGGCCGATGCCGTTCTCTTCCAGCGCCTTGATGAGGGTGGCCTCGGTGTAGCGGGCAGGGGGCTGGGTGAACTTCTGCTCGCTCTTCAGTTCCTTGAGCTTGAGCACCTGGCCCTGCTCCAGCGGCGGCAGACTGGTCTCTTTCTTTTCTTTCTCGTCGGTGGCTTCCTCGTACAGGACGGTAAAGCCATCAAACGTGACCGTGTAGCCGCTGGCCTTGAAGCGGTAGTCCCCCGCATAGACGGTCACGGACACGGTATCCTGCTGGCAGTCGGCCATCTGGCTGGCCATAAAGCGGCTCCAGATCATCCGGTAGAGCTTGGCGGTATCGCCGCTGATGCTCTGATCCACCTCGTCCGGCGTCAGGGACGGCACCGAGGGGCGGATGGCCTCATGGGCGTCCTGCGCCGCGGTCGCGCTCTTGGTCTTCCAGGCGCGCTTGTAGGGACAGATATAATTTTCGCCGTAGGCCCCTGCGATATACTCTTTTGCGGCGGCAACGGCTTCATCGGAGATGCGGAGGCTGTCGGTACGCATATAGGTGATCAGACCCATGGTGCCATGCCCGGCAATGTCCACGCCCTCGTACAGGGTCTGGGCGGCCCGCATGGTGCGGGTGGCCGTAAAGCCCAGGCGGCGGGAAGCTCCTGCTGCAGGGTACTGGGGATGACGCCGGGGTGGGCTGCTTGGAGCGCTTGCCCTTTTTCAGTTCGCCCACGGTGTACTCGGCCCCCTGCAGGCCCTGCTCAATGGCGCGGGCCTCTTCCTCATTGCGGGGCAGGAGCTTTTTGCCCTTGGCGTCCGAGGAGAGGCGGGCCGTAAAGGTCTTGCGGCCCACGCCGAAGCTGGCGTCAATGTTCCAGTACTCCTCCGGCTTGAAATTCTCGATCTCTTTTTCCCGGTCGTCGATGATCCGGACGGCCACGCTCTGCACACGGCCTGCCGACAGGCCCCGGCGGACTTTCCGCCAGAGGAACGGGCTGAGCTTATAGCCCACCAGACGGTCCAGCACGCGGCGGGCCTGCTGGGCGTTGAAGAGGTCTTCGTCAATGGCGCGGGGGTGGGCCATGCCCTCCTGCACGCCTTTCTTCGTGATCTCGTCAAAGGTCACGCGGTTGTTGCCGTGGGGGTCCAGGCCCAGGATATTGGCCAGGTGCCAGCTGATGGCTTCGCCCTCACGGTCCGGGTCGGTCGCAAGGATAACGCCGTCCGAGTGCTTGGCCTTGCTCTTGAGCTCCTTGATGAGCTTTTCCTTGCCCTTGATGCTGATGTACTGGGGCGCGTAATCGTGCTCCACATCAATGCCAAGCTGCGAGGCGGGCAGATCCCGGATATGGCCCATGCTGGCCGTTACTTCGTAATCCTTGCCCAGATATTTGCCAATGGTCTTCGCCTTTGCGGGCGACTCCACGATCACCAGTTTCGACATACGTTTTCTCCCTTTTATATAGAAATGCGCTTTTCAGCGCAGAATATACCGTTTTCCCGGCAGACAGAGCACCCGGCCGGAGAGTTCCAGCTTCATCAGGGTGCCCAGCAGCAGAGCCGTGGGCAGGCCGCTCTGGCTCCCCAGTTCCTCCACGCCCCGGGCCTGCGGGCCGATGCAGGCCAGCACCCGGCGCTCATTTTCACTCAGCGGGGCGGCTGCAGTGCGTTCCTCTGCCCCCGCCGCGGCCGGGCGGAGGCCCAGCACGCCAAATAAGTCTTCCGCCTTGCAGACCGCCTTGGCGCGGCCCTCCCGCAGCAGGGCATTCGTCCCCTGCGAGTTGGGCGAGAAGATGCTGCCCGGCACCGCATACACCGGTTTTCCATACCGCTCGGCATGGTTCACCGTGGACATGGTGCCGCTTTTTTCCTGCGCCTCCACCACCACCAGCGCGGAGGACAGCGCCGCGATGAGGCGGTTGCGCTGCAGAAAGCCGTTCCGCCCCACGGGCTCGCTCTCGGGCGGGTACTCACTGATGACACAGCCTTTTCGCTCGATCTGCCGCCGCAGCTCCCGGTTGGAGGCCGGTAGGTGCGGTCGATGGGGACGCCCAGCACCCCGATGGTGGGGCAGTGCTCCCGGACAGCGGCGCGGTGGCCCGCGCTGTCCAGTCCGTCCGCCAGCCCGCTGACGATGACGGCCCCGGCTTTTGCCAGGGCTCCGCCCAGGTCCGCTGCCGCCTGCTGGCCGTACTCGGTGGGCTTGCGGCTCCCCACCATCCCGATGGTGGCAGGCTCGTTGAGCCAGCGCGGGTCGCCAGTACAGTAGAGAACCAGCGGCATGTCCGGGATACGGGAAAACGCCAGTGGATAGTCCGGGTCATCATAGGGTAGGATGCGGATGCCCCGAGCCGCGCACCGCCGCGCAAAGGCACGGTAGTTCTCCGGGGTGTTCCCGGGCAGACTGGCCCGCTGGGCGGCGGGGATGCCTGCCGCTGCCCGGAACGCGTCACTTTCCCGGGCTTCCCAGGCTTCCTGGGCCCCGCCAAAAGCGTCCAGCACCTGCCCCGCGTGGCCGCTGCCCGCACCCAGGGTGTGGGCCAGCCAGAGCCAGCAGAGCAGCGGCTCCGGCGCGGGCGCGGGCGGGAAGAGACTCATCTGCCCGAGGCCCGGGCCGTTCACAGGCTTTCCTCCCGGAAATGCCACAGAAGGATGCTGCCCGCAATGCCCGCGTTCAGGCTCTCCACCCGGTCGGTCATGGGGATGCGCACCGTGCCATTGCAGGCGCGGATGGTCTCCTCCGTCAGGCCCTGGCCCTCGCTGCCGATGACGACGCAGACGCCGCCCGGGTAGCGGGGCTCGGCCGCGCTCAGGGGCTGGGACTTATAAAGTGCCGCCGCCAGGCAGGTGATGCCCTTTGCCCGCAGGGCGGCAATGGCCTCCGGCATCTTCCCGGCCTCGATGACCGGGATGCGGACAGCCGCGCCCATGGAGGCCCGGAGGGTCTTGGGGGCCCAGACGCTGGCGCAGCCGTCACTCAGCAGCACGCCGTCAAAGCCAAACGCCGCCGCCGAGCGCAGCAGGGTGCCCACATTGCCGGGGTCCTGCACCCGCTCCAGCGCCAGATACCGCCCGCCCGTTCTGGCTTCTTCCAGCGTATGCTCCGGCGTGCGGAACACGCCGAACACGCCCTGATGGGTGCCCACGTCGGCCAGTTTATCGGCCACATGGTCCTCCACCAGATAGTGCTCCCCAGGCAGAGTTTCCAGCTCGGGGCATTTTTCAGCCGCCGTTTCGGTGTAAAACAGGGTTTCCAGCTCCGCGCCACGGGCCAGCTCCGGGCAGAGTTTGCGGCCCTCGGCCAGAAAGCGGCCCTCGCCGCGGCGGAACGCCGCACTCTGCGCAAGGCGGCAGGCGTATTTGATCTTTGCGTTTTCCCGGCTGGTGATTTTTTCAGTCATGCTGCCCTCCAGAACATACAAAAAGGACGCCCGCGTAATAATACGCGCGGGCGTCACAAAAGGTCTTGATTAGGCGTTCTTCACGGTCTCGACCAGAGCTGCAAAGCTCTTGGGATCGTTGATGGCCATTTCGCTCAGCATCTTGCGGTTCAGCTCGATGCCTGCCTTCTTCAGGCCAGCCATAAAGGTGGAGTAGTTCATGCCCAGAGGACGGACAGCATTGTTGATGCGGCAGATCCACAGGTTGCGGAACTGACGCTTCTTCATGCGGCGGCCAGCCAGAGCGTAGTTGCCGCTCTTCATGACCTGCTGCTTGGCCATCTTAAAGTGCTTGCTCTTGCAGCCGTAGAAGCCCTTAGCCAGCTTCAGCATCTTCTTGCGACGTTTGTGGGTCATGGTTGCGCCTTTGATACGTGCCATTTTTTATATCTCCTTTAGTCTCGTAAATGTCTGTGTGCTTGCGGCTCGCTTCTTAGGCGTAGGGCAGCATGCTCTTGATGGTAGCAGCGTTGGTCTTATCAACGTAGCTGGGCTGACGGTAACCACGGGTCAGCTTGGTGGTCTTCTTGGTCAGGATGTGGCTGCGGAATGCATGGCCGCGCTTGATCTTGCCGTTCTTGGTCAGCTTAAAGCGCTTCTTAGCGCCGGAGTGCGTCTTCAGTTTCATCTTAGCCATTTTAGTATCCTCCTAAAATTAGTCCTTATTGGGTTTCGGGATCAGCAGAATGGACATCGTGCGGCCCTCAAGCACCGGTGCTTTGTCCATGCTTGCCTGGGGCAGGGCCTCGGCAAAGCGTTTCAGCACGTCGGCACCCAGTGCGCTGTGCGCCATCTCGCGGCCACGGAAGCGGATCGAAACTTTCACCTTGTGGCCAGCTGCCAAAAACTTGGCGGTCTGGTTCAGCTTGGTGTTGAAGTCGTTGGTGTCAATGTTGAGCGAGAGGCGGGTCTCTTTGACTTCGACCACCTTCTGGTTCTTCTTGGCTTCCTTCTCCTTCTTCTGCTGTTCAAAACGGTACTTGCCGTAATCCAGCACCTTGCACACAGGCGGGACAGCCTGCGGTGCGATCTTTACCAGATCGAGCCCTGCGTCCTCAGCAGCACGCATGGCCACCTGAATGCTGACCACACCTTTCTGCTCGCCGTCTGCTCCGATCAGGCGAACCTCACGGTCACGGATCTGACCGTTGATCTCCAGTTCCTTCGACTTTCCAGCGGTAGCGATGATGAATGCACCTCCAAACAATAATCCATAGTGTTGCAAAATTTAGCGTAGAAAACGCGGCCGCCCGTTTCCGGACAGCCGCGCACAATTCACTCAAAGCCGCACTCCTGCTCTCAGGAGATACGTTTCAGGGTATAGCCCGGGGATTTGAACCCCACAAGGCGAGCGCGGCACAGGCCGTAGCTGCTTTCTTTACCCGAGTAGTTTACCACAGCCCGTATCCCCTGTCAAGCATTTTTATGCGGATTTTTGAAAAATTATGTTTCCACTTCGAGTAGCCGGTTCAGGCTGAACGAGTAGATCCCCTTATACGTCACGGGCTTTGGCGCGAAGCGCTTTTCAATGGCCAGGGCGTACAGATCGAGCTGGGCACGGTAGGCGTCCAGAAACTCCTGTTCCGTCTTTTTGCGGTCGGTCTTATAGTCCAGCAGCTCGATGTGGTCGTCAAACACCAGCACGATGTCCGCAATGCCCTGCACCAACACCCGCGCCTGGGCGGCCGCGGAGTCTGCCTGCGGCCGGGCACTCCCCTGCGCCGCCAGCACCGCGCTGGCAGGCAGGGCCGTGATGAAGTCCAGCTCCCGCAGCACCTGCTTTGCCGCCCGGATGCGGGCAAAAGCCTCGCCTTCCACAAAGCGGCGGATCTTGCTCACATCCAGCTTCCCGGCAATTTCCGGCGGGGTAAGCTTTGCCTCCACCTGCCGCTGGCGCTCGGTGCGGATGGCCTCGGCCAGTGTATCCCCGCCCCCGGCAAGCCCGGTGGCAAGGGCTGCGAAATCGGCGTGCTCCAGAAAGGCGTGGAGGGCCGTTCCCATCTCGGCGGCGGTGAGGCCGTCTTTGGAAAGGAACGCGGGCCGCTCCAATGTCGTCTGCTCCTGCTTGTGGACGATGCTGGTCACGCTGACCTTGGCAGGCACCGCGGCCAGGTCCGCTGCAGGGTACTGCCAGCCAAAGCCCGCCCGCAGTGTCTCTACAAGGGCCGGGTCGGCGGAGGCCGTTTCGAGAATTTCTTCCGCCGTTTCCGGCTCCGCCGCCTCTGCCGGGGCGTCATGAACCGTCACCGCAATGGTGCTCCGGGTGTCCACAAACGGCAGCTCCAGATTCTCCGCCAGGCGGCGGAGCGGCCCGCCGCCTGGGTGGACCAGCAGCGCCGCCCGCAGCCAGTCCGCAAAGCAGGCCGCCTGTTGGTGCAGCGTCTCCCCTGCCCCGGCCGTCAAAAACGCCGCCGCTTTGGCAAAGGGTTGGTGGTCTTGGTCATCCCCAGTGGGATGGTCAAAATCAGCTCGTCCTGCGCCCGGGTCAGGGCCACATAGAGCAGGCGCATCTGCTCACTGCGCATTTCCTGCTCGTGGACATTGGCCAGGGCGGCATAGGCGGCGGTCTTGTAGGCGCCCTCCCCCGCCTCGGGCCGGAGGCGGAGTCCCGCGCCGACCTCCCGGTGGAGCAGCACCGGCTGGCGGGTGTCGGCGGCATTGAACCGCCGGGCCGTGTCCGCCAAAAACACCACCGGGAACTGCAATCCCTTGGAGCGGTGGATGGTCATGATGGTCACGCAGCCAGGGCGGGAGCCGCCGGGAACTGTATCCTGCCCGGTGGAGCCCGCCAGGGCCGCCGCGTCAATGGCGCGCACCAGCGCCGAGATGCCGCTGCCGCCCACGCTGGCGCAGAACGCCGCAAACCGCCGGGCGTCCTCCCGGCGGCGGGTGCCGTTTTCCATGACGCCCAGCGCCGCCAGATAGCCGGTGGAGGCAAAGATCTCCTCCAGCAGCTGCTCCACCGGCACGCTCCGGGCCATCCGGCGCAGCTCCGTCAGGCGGGCATAAAAAGCCCGCGCTTTCCGGGTGAACTCGTTGTCTTCCTCGCTCTGCACTGCCGCCAGCACCGCGCCATAGAGGCTGGTCTTGCGCTGCAGGGCCCGGAGACGGACAAGATCATCGTCCGTGAAGCCGAACAGCGGCCCCAGCATGGCAGCTGCCAGATAGATGTCCTGCGCGGGGTTGTCGATGACCCGCAGCAGGGCGATAAGAGGCCGGATGTGGGGGGCATCCAGCAGATTTTCCCGGGCGTCGGCATAAACCGGGATGCCCCGGGCCGTCAGTGCCTCGACATAGGCCGGGAAATCGCCGCGGGCCGCCAGCAGGATGCAGCAGTCCTCATACCGGACCGGGCGGGTCGCGCTCCCCTCCCGCACCGGCTCCCCGGCCGCCACCAGCTGCTCGATTTTTTCCGCGATGAAATTCGCGTCTGTCTCCGCCGTGTCGTCGGGCAGGAAGTGCGCTTCCACACGGCCCGCGTACGTTCCCGGTGCCCCGCAGACCAGCCGCTGGCCGTCGCCGTAAGCGGTATCGCCCAGCGAGGGAGTCATGAGCTGCTCAAACAAAAAGTTGATGCCCGCTACCACCTGCGGCGCGCTCCGGAAGTTGGCATCCAGCGCCAATAGAGCGTTCCGGCCCGGGGTGCCCTCCTCCGGGCGGGGGCGGGCAACTCCGCCCGGCAGCAGGGGCCAGCGGTCCAGCTTTTGCCGGAAGATGCTGGGGTCAGCCTGACGGAAGCGGTAGATGCTCTGCTTCAAATCGCCCACGAGGAACAAATCATCCCCGCTGGGGGTGGCAAGGCAGGTGTAAAGGGCGTCCTGCAAGGCGTTCGTATCCTGATACTCGTCCACCATCACGGCGGCGTAATTCTGCCGGATGCTCTCGCACAGCGGGGTGGGCTTGCCGTCCGCGTCCCGCAGCAGGCGGAGAGCCTGATGCTCAAAATCACTAAATTCCAGCAGCTTCCGCTCCTGCTTTTTGGCGGAGAAGCGGGCATCAAAATCCCGCACCGCCGCAAACAGGGCCCGGAGCCGGGGCAGGGCTTCTTTCCGGTCCGCCTCGGCCTCTTCCATGCTGCAGGAGACAAGCCCGCAGATGGTCTCAAACAGGTCCGCCGCCTCACTGGCGCGGGTCTTGATGGCGGTCTTGTGGTCGCCTTTCAGCCGCCTGCGGGAGCCTTTCAGGCCCGGCGTCTCCTCCATGCCCAGGACAGAGGGGGTGAGCCGATCGTAAAGGGACGTCCACTCCCCGGCCCGGGCCAGCCGCTCCACCTCGCCCAGCCGGGCGGCAGCTTCTTCCAGCCGGCCGCAGACTTCCTCGTATTTTTCCTGCACCGCCTCTTCGGCTTTCCGGATGGCCGCAGGCGTCTTTTTCAGCTGTGCTTCCCCCAGCTCCTGCACAGAGTCCGTGTTTGCATCCGCCAGCGCCGCTTCAAACAGCTCCCGGGCCGACTGCGCATCACGGGCAGCCTCCCGCAGCAGGATGTCGTGCCAGCAGGTGGAAGCAAACCCGTTTTCCGCTTCCCACGGGGCTAAAAATTCGTCCAGCTTTTTGTCATAGTCCGGCAGGGCACGGAGGAAATCATAGACGTGTAGGATCGTCTCCCCCGCCGCCCGGTCCGTGCGCCCCTTGCCGTACAGGTCGGCAAAGGCGCAGAAATCCGGGTCGGCGTAGGCGTGCTCCAGCGTCTCCGAGAGGGCCGCTGCCCGCAAGGTTTCCACACTGCCGGGGTCGGCGGGGGAAAAGTCCGGCGGGATGTCCAGCGCCTGGAAATGCTTGTGGAGCAAATCGAGGCAGAACGCATCAATGGTGCAGATGGGGGCCCGCTGCAGCAGCATCCGCTGGCGGCGGAGGGCGCTGTTGCCCGGCTCTGCCTGGCTGCGCCGGAGCAATGCCTGCCCGATGCGGCCCGCCAGCTCGGCGGCAGCCGCGTTGGTAAAGGTAACGATGAGGAGGCGGTCAGCGTCCACGGGGTGGTCCGGATCCGTGATGAGCCGGACGGCGCGCTCGGTCAGGACAGCGGTCTTGCCGCTGCCCGCCGCCGCGCTCACCAGCAGCGCACCGCCCCGGTCTTCCATGGCGGCGCGCTGGGCGGGCGTCCATTTGGGTTCGCTCATGCTTTTTCCTCCTCGGTTTTTTCTTCGGGTTCAAAAGGCTTTTCCGGGGCGTTCAGGGCCCGCTCCCCGATGCCCGTCTCATGGCAGCAGATAAAGCCGTAATCACACCACTGGCAGGGGCTGCGGCCCGTCACCAGCGGCTCGGCGGCGATCTGCCCGCCGTAGAGCTGCTCGCCCATCCGGGTGACCAGGTCGTCCAGATGCAGCTCGATGCGGTTCAGCTTGGCGATGTCCGCCCGCTTGTCTTTCTGGTAGGGGCTGGGGGCACCGTTGCGGAACGAGAACGGCAGATACCGCCCCGTCTCGTCGGCATCCATGGCGTCGAACACTTTCTGCTCGTCCCGCACCAGGCCGTCCAGCTTGTATTCCACGCTCTTGGCGGCGTTCTGGCGGGTGGTCGTCTCGGGGGCCGGGTCGGCCAGCAGGTACAGCACGCCCGCAGGCTCTGCCCCAGTAAAACGGCCGCTTTTGTCCCGCGTCAGGCTGAACAGGTAGAGCAGCATCTGACAGTCCAGGCCGCAGTAGACCTCTTTCAGGTCCAGCTTTTTGCTGCCGGTCTTGTAATCCACCACCCGCACCCAGCGGGTGCCGTCTTCTTCCACCCATTCGTCCGCCCGATCCACCGTGCCGATGAGCTGCACCGTCCGCCCGTCCGAGAGATGATAGGTCTGCCCGGGGACGGAATCCTCCCCCCGGCCGATCTTCAATTCACAGGCCACCGGGCGGAAACTGGACTGCCGCTGCTCATCCCGCAGGTAGCACAAAAGGCTTGTCATGCTCTTTTTCAGGCGGGAGAGCAGGTAGGCAAAGCGGGCGGTGTCCTCCGGCAGATAGCGCTTGGCGTACTCGTCCACCAGCAGGGAGGCCAGCGCCGCCATGGCCTCGTCGTCCAGCTCCAAAAAAGGCGTCATGGCGTTGGCGCAGGGGTTGTCCGGGCCGGGGTTCGGGTCCAGCGCCATCTGCAGCACCCAGTGCATCAGGGTGCCGCTCTGGTCGGCGGAAAGCTCTGCCCGCTTGCGGGGGCGCAGGCCTAAAACGTATTGCAGGAAATAGCCGTAACGGCAGGTATAATATTTTTCCAGCTGGCTGGGGGAGATGCGGAGCCGCCGCCCCAGCAGCGCTTCCAGAGCCGTGAGGTCGTGCACCTGCCGGGGGGCACTTTCCGCCATCCGGCGGAGCAGGGCGAGGCCTTGCGGTTCTTCGGTTTCTTCCGGTCCCGTGCCCGGTGTTTTCAGGGCCTCGGTCAGGCTGGCACGCTCCACCTCCGTGAGGGGCCAGCCTCCGCCAGGCAGTCCAGCCCGTCCGCCGGGGGTGGCGGCCAGGTCCGTGAGGGGCCAGCCTCCGCCAGGCAGTCCAGCCCGTCCGCCGGGGGTGGCGGCCAGGTCAGCCAATTCCAGCTCCG
>NZ_QTVP01000046.1:0-10630 GCF_003460645.1 Faecalibacterium sp. OF04-11AC
TCGGCACTTGCGTGCCACCTCCCCGCCGGGGCGAGTCTTTCCTGACAGGGGGAGCCTTTGGCAAAGAGGATTGGTTTTCAGGAGGGATCATTGTCATCATCGAAAACGTTGCGGAATGCCAAGGCCTCTCCTGACAGGAGAGGTGGCATCGAGCGAAGCGATGATGACGGAGAGGTTACTTGGACAGCGTCCGGAACACTGCCTGCTCGGTGAGGATGGTGGGGCAGATGGTCTCAAGGCCGTAGTATTTGTGGTACAGGATCTGCAAATGAGGGTCAGACACCCGGCAGATGACTTTCTCCCGCTGGAAGATGCTTTTGGCGATCTGCGCCGCCATCAGGTTGACGGAGTCGTCCTCGCTGACGGCTGCCACGGCGTCGCAGTTCTCAATCCCGCCCTGCTTGAGGACGTCCGGGTCGGTGGGGTCGCCCACAAGGGCCGTCCCGCCAAAGGAATAATCGTCGAAGCCGTCCAGCCGCTTGAGCTGCTCGGAGTCCCTTTCCACCAGCGAGATGTCGTGGCCAATGCGCTCCAGGTCGCGCACCAGCGCGGCGCCTACCTGGTCGCAGCCGATCACCAGAATGTTCATGGAAGTCACCTCATGTTATCAACTTTATAAACTGTTTAAAACGCAAAAAAAGCCGTTTATGGTTTCGATGGGATCTGAAACCAGTATACCACATTTATACCGGGAGATAAATACAGCACGGCCGGGAAAAATTTCGCATTCCGCGTGCGCTGGGGCATAGAGTATGGTATACTGATAGCTGCAAAATCCAAAAAGCGACAATAAGCGCGGTGTGCGTTTCAGGAGGAAACCATGTTTTTAGAGATATTGAAAGCCATTTTAATGGGCGTCGTGGAGGGCATTACCGAGTGGCTGCCCATCTCGTCCACGGGCCATATGATCCTTGTGGAGCAGATCATCCAGTTCAACGCCAGCGAAGAGTTCCTGTCCATGTTCCGGGTGGTCATCCAGCTGGGTGCCATCCTGGCCGTGGTGGTGCTGTTCTGGCATAAACTGTGGCCCTTTGGCCTCCAGCATGGCCGGGTGGTCTCCAAGCCCCAGGTCTGGCAGCTGTGGTTCAAGGTGGTGGCTGCCACCCTGCCCGTGCTGGTCATCAGCCCGCTGGACGACTGGATGGAGGCCCGCTTCTACAATTACATCACCGTGGCTGCTATGCTGATCTTGTACGGCGTCCTCTTTATTCTGGTGGAAAACCGCCGCACCACGCCCCATGTCACCCGTCTGGAGCAGATCACCTACCGGGAAGCCTTTCTCGTGGGCGTGTGGCAGATGCTGGCCATCATCCCCGGCACCTCCCGCTCCGGTGCCACCATCGTGGGCGGCCTGCTGCTGGGCCTCTCCCGTGCCTGCGTGGCCGAGTTCACGTTCTTCCTCGCCATCCCGGTCATGGCCGGTGCCTCGTTGCTCAAGGTGGTCAAATTCGTCCTCTCCGGCGCTGCCATGACTGGCACCGAAGTGGCCGTTCTCGTGGTGGGCTGTGTGGTTGCTTTTGTGGTCAGCCTGGTTGCCATCCGCTTCCTGATGGATTACGTCAAGCGCCACAACTTCAAGTTCTTCGGCCTCTACCGCATCGTGCTGGGTGCCATCGTCCTGGCTGTGGCCGCCATTACGGCCATCGCGTAAGCGTGAAGATAAGCTGTATGTCTCTGAGCCGCCCGTTGGGCGGCTCTTTCTGTTAAAGCTTACAAAATGACTTGTTAATGTTTTGTGGGTATGGTAAAATAAAAACGTAAGAATGTTCAAAGCGTCTCCTGAAAAAGAGGTGAGAATCGTGAGGAATTTCCAATTGGATGAAAAAACAGCTGAACGGATGGATGCAATCCGGAAGTTTACATTGATGGATGACACTTTTATGACGCAAGTTTTTTCAGGGGACTTGGAATGCACGCAGGAGTTACTAAGTATTATCCTGAAAAGGCAGGACTTGAAAGTCATGAAGTCCGTGACGCAATTAACGATTGGAAACCTATTTGGACGTTCTGTTCGATTGGACATCTATGCAAATGATGCGGCAGGAAAACAATATGATATAGAGGTTCAACAGGAAGACAGAGGGGCCGTTCCGGAGAGGGCAAGGCTCAACAGCGCATTGCTGGATTCGCGTTTGACGACGGCAGGCGAAGCCTATACAGAGTTGCCAGAGACATATATTATTTTCATTACGGCCAACGATGTATTAAAAGAGGGGCTTCCGGTCTATACAATCGAAAGAACGGTCCAAGAAACAGGAAAGTCATTTGGAGACAGGGCGCATATTATATATGTCAATGGTTCGTATCGCGGAAGTGATGAAATAGGGCAGTTGATGCACGACTTTAATTGTGGTGACTATCGGAAAATGCAAAATCCGAAAATTGCAGCAAGGGTTAGATATTTCAAAGAAGAAGCGGAGGGAGTGGCAACTATGTGCAAGACAATGCAGGTAATCGTAGACCGTGAACGGGAAGATGCTGAAATCGAAAAAGGAAAGCGCATTGCATTGAATCTCTGGAATGGCGGTGAGCATGATCTGGATAAGATCGCACGGACGACAGAGCTCACGCTGGAACAGGTAAGAGAAGCAATTACAGAAATGCGCTCAGCATAAAAGAATCGAAAGCAAACGGGGGAGCCGCTGCACAGAGCTTTGTGTGGCGGCTCTTTTGCGTGTAAGAGCATCTTGCACTCTTGTCATGTTGCACCATGTAAAATGAAGATTTTTGCAGAAACCGACAAAATTATTGGATTCCCTTGACAGAGTGGCCGGGGGGGGGGGGGTAAGATTGGCGTACAAACAATGACATTTGGGGTTTTTGTTTTGGAATTGAATCAAAAAACAGGAGGAATTCAATCATGAGATTATCGAAAAGAATTGCCGCAGTTGCTCTGGCTGCGGTCATGGCTGTTTCTATGCTGACTGCCTGCGGCGGTGGCGGCGGCGGCAGCAATGGTGGCTCCAGCTCTTCTGGCAGCAACAATGGCAGCTCTTCCAGCAGCTCTTCGAGCGGCAGCGCCAGCTCTGGCAGCAGCTCCGGTTCGTCCAGCAGCTCCAGCTCTAGCAGCAGCTCCAGCTCTTCTGGCACAACTACGGATGAGGGGACTACCACTTTAAGCAAGAGCCGTACGGGTGTTATCGTTAATAACGTGCTGAGAAGTGGTCAGGTTTGCATTGTTCTCGTAGAGGATGAGTATGACAAAGAGAATAAAACCTATCCTCAGGAGACACTGGCACTGAGCGGAAAGAGTATGTATCATAAAACAGCAAATGAGAGCGGTAACATTGTTTTTTCGGAATTTATCGGTGACGGAAAAACAAATAAGTGTTATGTTGTCTTGTACCCGGAGAGCGCAGAGTATCAGAGTGCGAAAAAGTGGCACACTGAACAGGGGTACAATACGGATAAAATGACGGTTCCGTGTTATGAGGAATATCCCTATGATCCTGATCAGGCAGGTGTTTCGCTCAGCAACTTTGACCAGAACCAGAAAGTAGAACTTGGAACCTATACCTATAAGAAAAACGGGGCTGTCTATCATTCTGAAACTGTGACGGATAAATATGGTGACAAGAGTATTTACTGCTATGATAATAGTGGCAGTTTGAAACTGCTTGTCGAGCGCACCGTTGATAAAGAAACCGGAACGGTTGATGAGAGCATTTCCATTGTAAAGTCTATTACTTACAGTGTAAATCCGTCGCTGTTTAAGCTCAACCCGAACGCTAAAAAGCTGGACGAGCTGATTGTGGCTCCTAACAAATAAAAAGAGTTCTAATGAACGCCCCGCAGGCTCACCCCTGCGGGGCATTTTCATGCAAAAAAATCACCCTGAACCCAACTTTACCTTTATTGCGCCTCTATTCCCAGTGTGTTATAATCAAAACCAAGAGAGAACCCTGCGGCGGGGAGTGCGCCGCAACTGCAAAACAGAGGAGAAAACAATGGAAGCATCGACTGTTTACTATACCGACTTCCGGTGTCCGGTGGGCACCAGTCTGATGGAAAAGCTGCGTCGGCTGTGCCTGGCGGCTGGCATCAAGAACATCGACATGGACGGCAAGTTCGTGGCCATCAAGATGCACTTTGGGGAGCTGGGCAACCTGGCGTTCCTGCGCCCCAACTACGCCAAAGTGGTGGCAGACCTGTGCAAGGAGCAGGGCGGCCTCCCGTTCCTGACCGACTGCAACACCCTCTACCCGGGCAGCCGCAAGAATGCGTTGGAGCACCTGACCTGCGCCCAGCTGAACGGCTTCTGGCCCATGACCACGGGCTGCCAGATCCTCATCGGCGACGGCCTGCGGGGCACCGATGAGGTGGAAGTGCCGGTGCCCAACGGTGAGTACTGCAAGACGGCCAAGATCGGCCGCGCCATCATGGACGCAGATGTCTTCATCAGCCTGACCCACTTCAAGGGCCACGAGTCCACCGGTTTTGGCGGTGCCATTAAGAACATCGGCATGGGCTGCGGCTCCCGCGCAGGCAAGATGGAGCAGCACTCTTCCGGCAAGCCCGCTGTACAGGACAGCCTCTGCCGCGGCTGCCACCGCTGCGCCAAGGAGTGCGGCTCGGATGCCATTACCTACAACGAGCAGAATAAGGCTGTCATCGATTACGACAAATGCAAGGGCTGCGGCCGCTGCATCGGTGCCTGCAATTTCGATGCCATTTACTCCATCGACAGCAGTGCAAACGAAGAGCTGGACCGCAAGATGGCCGAGTACGCTGCCGCTGTCTGCTATGACCGCCCCTGCTTCCACATCAGCCTGGTGCAGGATATCAGCCCCAACTGCGACTGCCATGGCGAGAATGATGCCCCCATCCTGCCGGATATCGGCATGTTTGCCTCCTTTGACCCAGTGGCATTGGATCAGGCCTGCGTGGACGCCTGCCTGGCAGCCCAGCCCCTGCCCAACAGCCAGCTGAGCCAGAACTTGGGCAAGTCCGACTGGAAGTGCTACCACGACAACTTCAAGGATTCCAACCCGAACATCGAGTGGAAAGCCACGCTGGAGCAGGCCGAGAAGATCGGCATGGGCACCCGGAAGTATACGCTGAAAAAAGTCTAAAACGGCAAAACGGCAAAAAAAGAGGCATCGTGCACTGCACGATGCCTCTTTTGCGTGTTGCTCAAAATTCGCCCTTTGCCTCGGGGGTCAGGCGGTCAATGACGTCCTGCAAAGCGTCCCAGTTCTTCTGGGAGCAGCCGGGCAGGTCGGCGGGGTCAAGGCCGGCATCCTCGATGAGGCCGGAAAGGCTGTCCTTATCGGTCAGCAGGGCGTTGGCGTCGTCCTTGATGAGAGGCCAGGCCTCGGCAAAGCTCTCCTGGTCAATGGAGTCTAGCGCGTCGTACCATTGGCTGAACGCGTCCTCAATGGCGTCGGTGGTGCGGCTGGTCAGGTTGGTCTGCTCGGCCCACTGGAGCAGGGAAGCCGCCGCCAGCACGGATTTCAGGGAGCAGCCGGAAACGCCGGGCCCCAGCCAGGCAGGGCTCAAAGGCATCGGACGTGCCCGTGATGCTGAACAGCGAGTTCTCATCAAAATTCGGGCGCAGGCCGGAGGTGTTGGCCTCGTTGGTGGTGCTGGGGACGCTCTCGCTGGACGCGCTGGCCGAGCTGTTGGCCGGGGCGGAAGCGGAGCCAGTGCTGCCGCTGGCGGCGGTGTCGCAGCCAGCCAGAAGGCAGAGGGCCAGTGCCGCGCAGAGCAGCAGCGAAACGAACCGTTTTTGGATCATGGCGGATTCCTCCTTTTATCAATGCCCGGCGCGCCGCCGGGGGAGCATTTTGGGTCTTACTTCTAGTATACTGTTCTCCCCGGCGGTTGTCAATCGGCGCTCGTGGGACGAATTTCAACTGCGATTGACCTTTAAAGCAGAAGCAGTTATAATAGGCACCGAACGTGAATCCAACAAAAATCCAATGGATATAAAACCAAGGAGCATCGTATGAACCACGAATTTTCCATCGACGGCCTGTTCGACTTCCTGACGCCGGCGTCAGCGCGTTCCACTCCACCGCGGCGGCGGCAGCCATCCTCGAAGAGAATGGCTACCAGAACTGCCCTGAGAGTGCTGCCTGGCAGCTGGCTCCGGGAGGCAAATATTATACCACCCGCAACGGCTCTGCCATCATGGCATGGCGGATGCCCAAGGGCCCGCTGACCGGCTGGCACGCGGCGGCCAGCCACAGCGATTCGCCCACCTGGCGGGTCAAGAAACTGGACTGCGCCGAGGATAAAGTGTTTGCCAAGGCGGAGACCGAGGGCTACGGCGGCATGATCATGCCCTCCTGGCTGGACCGCCCCCTGAGCGTGGCCGGCCGCGTGCTGGTGGAGACGGAAAGCGGCATTGAGAGCCGTCTGGTCCACCCGGACCGGGCCGTGGCCTGCATCCCCAACCTCTGCATCCACTTCAACCGTGACCTGAACAACGGCATGAAGTATAACCCCCAGGTCGATCTGCAGCCCATCTTCGGCGCGGCAGGCGGCAGCCTGCGGGCTGTGCTGGCGCGGGAAGCCGGTGTCAAGCCCGAAGAGATCGTGGACGTCGACATCGTCCTCTGCACCCGGGAGAAGGCCGAGCGTCTGGGCCTGAACGGCGAGTATTTCATGTCTGGCCGCATCGACGACCTGGAGTGCGCCTACACCACCCTGTGGGGCTTTTTGCAGGGCCGCGGCGAGGAAGAGGGCCGCGGCGATGTCTGGGTCATGTTTGATAACGAGGAAGTCGGTTCCTCCAGCCGTCAGGGGGCCTGCGGCACCCTCTTTGCAGACGTGCTGGCCCGCATTGAGGAGAGCCTTGGCGTGACGAAAGAGCAGAGCATCCGCGCCCGCACCAACACCCTGCTGCTGAGTGCCGATAACGGCCACGCCACCCACCCCAACCACCCCGAGAAGAGCGACCCCGCCAACCCCGTCGTCATGGGCGGCGGCGTCCTGCTCAAGACCAACGCCAGCCAGAAATACACCACCAGCGGCTTTACCGGGGCCGCGTTCAACGCCATCTGCAAAAAGGCGGGCGTCCCGGTGCAGACCTTTGCCAACCGCGCCGATGTGCCGGGCGGCTCCACGCTGGGCAACCTGCTGGGCCATCAGATTTTGATGCCCATGGTGGACATCGGCCTGGGCCAGCTGGCCATGCATTCCGCCATGGAGACCGCCAGCTGCGCCGATGCCGAGTACATGGCAAAGGCCGTGGCCGCCTACTATAACACCCCCATCTTCCAGCCGAAAGACGGGGAGTGGAAGCTGGGCCTGTGAGCGGCACGGTCGGGCGGTTTGCCCCCAGCCCCAGCGGGCGGCTCCACCTGGGCAACCTGGCCTGCAGCCTGTTGGCCTGGCTGAGTGCGAAGCATCAGGGCGGAAAGATCGTCCTCCGCATTGAGGATCTGGACGCCGAGCGCTGCCCCCGCAGATATGCCGACCAGCTGGAAGAAGACCTGAGCTGGCTGGGCCTTGTCTGGGACGAGGGCGGCAGCCACGGCGGGCCCCACGGCCCCTATTACCAGAGCGAGTGCGCCCCCGTCTATGAGGAGGCCTACGCGAAGCTGGCCGCGCAGGGCTGGTGTACCCGTGCTTCTGCTCCCGCTCCCAGCTCCATGCCGCCAGCGCGCCCCATACCTCGGACGGCAACGTCATCTATCCCGGCACCTGCCGGGACCTGACGCCGGAGGAGATCGCGGAGAAGCGGAAGCACAAAGCCCCGGCTTACCGGGTCCGGGTGCCGGACGAGAATGTCCGCTTTGTGGATGGCTGCATGGGCCCCCACACCGAGAACCTCCTGCGGGACTGCGGAGATTTCTACCTCCGCCGCGCCGACGGCGTGTTTGCTTACCAGCTGGCCGTGGTGGTGGACGACGCCCGGATGGGCGTTACCGAGGTGGTGCGGGGAGCCGACCTGCTCTCCTCCACGGCCCGGCAGCTCTATCTGTACCGTCTGCTGGGGCTCAAAGCGCCCCGCTTTGCCCACTGCCCGCTGCTGCTGGCCCCGGATGGCCGCCGCCTCTCCAAGCGGGATGGCGACCAGAGCCTGGAAAATCTCCGTGCCAAGTACACGGCGGAGGAGATCGTGGGCAGGCTGGCCTATGTGTATGGCCTGCAGCCCGAGCCTGCTCCCCGCACACCGGAGAGCCTGATTACAGATTTCAGCTGGGAGAATGTGCCCAAAGAAGATATCTGCCTGCCGGAAAATTTATTCTAACAAAAAACGCCTGTTCCTTGCGGGAGCGGGCGTTTTTGGATAGATCAGGCAGATCGAAAAAATTACAGGCGCTGCGGCACGCGGCTGGTGTCGTTGTCCCGGAGGGTCATGGCCGAGTCGAGGACAAGGGCCAGCAGAATGCCCATCATCACGTCAATGCAGCTGTGCTGCTTGAGCAGCACGGTGGCCAGCACGATGGACACGCAGAGCACGGCCGCCGCCGGGCGCATCCAGCGGCGCTGCGGGGCATCGAAGATGCGGCTGCGGTAGTAGGCCAGCATCAGCGTCACCGAGTTGAAGACATGGATGGAGGGGCAGACGCTGGTGGGCGTATCTGTTGCGTAGAGCAGCCGCACGGCCTGCGCGAAAATATCATTGCCATACACCTGGCCGGGCCGCAGGTAGAGCCCCGTGGGCAGGACGATATAGCAGGCCAGTGCAAAGGTCATGCCCGCAAACAAAGGCAGGCAGAGCCGCCAGAAGTCTGCACGGGGCGCTTTCCAGAGCAGATAGAACAAAGTGAACGGGATCCAGCCGAACCACGCCAGATACGGCACGATGGCGTATTTGCAGAACGGGATGAAATCGTCCAGCCGACAGTGGACCCAGATGTCCGGCACCGTGACATGGACTTCCAGCCAGTGGAAGACGGTGAGATAAAAGACCATGTAAAACGCCATGAACCAGACGGGATGGCGGGAAAACCAAGTACGCATCAAAACACACTTCCTTTGTGCGGGGTGGTTGAAATACCTTTCAACGGCAAAAAATTATACGCCCCAATTATGAAAAATACAAGACGAAAACTGGACAACACTCCTAAAATAGTGCTCCAGATTTTGTGCAAGGCTGACGAAAAAGCCCCTCTGTCTTCTCATACGAGACAGAGGGGCAAAATCTTGCATTGAAAAATGTGAAACTTTAAATCACGTGCTGTTCCAGCCACTTGCCCCGCACAAAGCGGACCATAAAGCAGACGGAGCGGAACACCCAGTCCAGGAACATGCCCATCCAGATGCTGAGCAGCTGGCCGTGGAAGCAGAGCACCATCAGGTAGCAGAACCCCACCCGGAACACCCACATGGACACGATGCTGACCGACATGGTAAACGAGGCGTCGCCTGCCGCGCGGAGGATGTTGGGCAGGGTAAAGCTGGAGGGCCAGAAGAAGATCGAGAAGATGTTGAACCACTGCATCACCTGCAGGGCCATGGCCTGCGCTTCCGGCGAGAGATGGAAGAGGGTCAGCGCCAGCTTGTCCGCAAAGAAGAACGCGGACAGGTTCATGAACCAGGCCCCGCAGTAAGCCAGCAGGAGCAGGCGGCGGGCGTACCAGACAGCCTGCTCTTTCTCGCCTGCGCCCAGGCACTGGCCCACCACGGTGAGCACGGCAAGGCCCACGGCGCTGGCCGGGATGTTGAGGAACGTGGAGGTGGTGTTGGCCACGGCGTTGGCGGCAATGGCGGCGGTACCCAGGGTGCTGGTCAGGCTGGCCACCGACAGCTTGCCGATCTGGAACATGCCGTTCTCAATGCCGGCCGGGATGCCCACCCGCAGGATGCGCTGGATGAGCCTGCCGTTGGGCCGGAGAGCGGCAAGACCCTCTATGCGGAGCATACAGCCGGGCTTTTGCAGCAGGAAAAGCACCGCGATGCAGGCAATGGCGCGGGAGATCAGGCTGGCGAGGGCCGCGCCCAGCACGCCCATCCCGAAGCCAAAGATGAGGAGGGCGTTGCCGCCGATGTTGACAACGTTCATCACCAGGCTGGACATCATGCTCACCTTGCTGTTGCCCTGCGCCCGGAACAGTGCCGCACCGGCGTTGTACAGGCCAATGAACGGGTAGCTCAGGGCTGAGAGCAGGAAATAGGTCTCGGCGTAGCGCATGACGTCGGCGTCGATGGAGCCGAAGATGCCCCGCAGGATGGCGTGCCGCCCCACCACGACCACGGCGGCCACGGCCAGGCTGAACACCGAGAGGATGAACAGGATCTGCGCGGCGGAGGCCCGGGCGTTTTTCTCTTCCCGGTGGCCGATGTACTGGCTGGCGACCACCGCGCCGCCGGTGGCCAGCGCGCTCATGATCTGGATCATCAGGGTGTTGAACGTGTCAACGAGGCTTACGCCCGAGACAGCCGCCTCGCCGACGGAGGAGACCATCAGGGTGTCGGCCAGGCCAATGGTCACACTGAGTGCCTGCTCGGCGATGAGGGGCAGCAGCAGGGCCGTCAGTTGCCTGCGGGAAAACAGCGGTTGGGAATTGAATTTTGTGGACGTCATGGTTCCTCCTATGTGCCCTCTCAGTCTCGCTTCGCTCGACAGGCATCCTCCTTTTGTCGCTTACGCGACATCTCCTCCCTCCGGCGGAGGAGTCTTTCCCCAAGGGGTGAGCCCTTGGCAAAGAGGTGTCGCTTGCGGGGATTGCCAAAG
>NZ_QTVP01000047.1:0-9931 GCF_003460645.1 Faecalibacterium sp. OF04-11AC
TCAAGGAAGCAAGCTCCCTCTCTCTCGTTCGACTTGCATGTGTTAGGCGCGCCGCCAGCGTTCGTCCTGAGCCAGGATCAAACTCTTTATAAATGATATTTAATCACTTAAAAGTGCTCAAATCTTTTTCGCTCAGCACGCAATCGCTTGCGTCCTGTGTGAATTACTTTATTTGGAATTGTTTAAAGTGTTTTTCCAACACTCAATAGGTTCCGTTACAAGTTTTTCGATATTGTTCAATTTTCAAGGTCCTGTCAGCGCCTCAGCCGTTTGGCTGACAGCTTATTTATTTTATCACTTGTGTGATAACTTGTCAAGCTGTTTTTTGAAGTTTTTTGATTTCTTTTTGAAGAACTCATCGAACTTCGTTCTTTTTTGAGGCGTTTTGTCAGACGCTCGCCTGACGTGAATGTATTTTAGCACAGCATCCGGCAAAAAGCAAGACCTTTTTTCAGTTTTTTTCTTGAAAAGTCCGCCTTTTACTTTTTGCCCAGTTTTTCGTGTATTTTTCTGGTTATTCCACTACGGTTCTTCCAAAAGGCGTATCCGCATAAGCTTTAAGATCTTCCTCTCCCGCCGGGAGATCTGCACCTGCGTCGTATGCAAGAGCTTTGCGGTCTCGCTCTGGGTGCGGTTGGCATAAAAGCGCAGCTTGATCAAAAGCCTGTCCTGCTCGGGCAGACTTTCCAACACCTCGGCCAGACCGATCTTATCCGTCAACTCCTCTTCCGGGGATTCTACCGGAATATCCATCTGGTGGTCGTCGTCCTCCCGGTTTTCCGGGGTCAGGCTGAGGGCAGGCTGTGCGGCCTGAATGGCAAGGGTGATATTTTCCACGCTCTCTCCCAGCTCTTCCGACAGCTGCGAAAGCGTCGGTTCTGTCCCGCAGAGCTTCCGGTGATGCTCCCGGGCCGCATTGATACGTAGACTGAGCTCTTTTAAGGAGCGGCTGACCTTTACGGTTCCCCCATCCCGGAACAGCTTTTTGATTTCGCCCAAAATCACCGGGACAGCATAGGTGGAAAAACAAACACCTCTTGTCTCATCAAAACCGTCATAAGCTTTGATCAGCCCCATACACCCGGCACTGTAGAGGTCATCGTATTCCAATCCTCTCCCCCGGAACCGCCCGGCGCAGGAATGCACCAGTCCAGATTCTGTTCAATGAACGCGCTGCGTCGGGTCTTGTCGGATATCATGGCCGCTCCCTCTTTCTCTTTTTATGTAGAGGATGCCCGCTCGTCCAGCCGCTTGGTCAGAGTCACACGGGTGCCTCGCCCGGGAACAGAGTGCACCGTGACCTTATCCATAAAGCTCTGCATGACCGCGAAACCCAGGCCGGAGCGTTCCTCCGGGTTGCCTGTGGTAAAAAGCGGTTCCATGGCCTTGGGGATATCCGGGATGCCAATGCCTTTGTCCGCTACCGTGATCCGGACCAGCCGCCCCGGATAGACCGCCAGCGTAAGCACCACAGGGCCGACCCGGTCCGGGTAAGCGTGGACGATGCAGTTGGTGACGGCTTCTGAAACGGCTGTCTTGATATCGGCCAACTGGGGTACGGTGGGGTCATACCGGGCCAGAAAGGCGGCCGCGGCACCCCGGGCAAACGCCTCATTGACACTGAGGGAGTCGAACTGGATCTTCGTACTGTTTTCTGCTTTCATATCGTTTCTCCTGACTCCCCGCCCACGCAGGGGATATTCGCCAACCGAAGCACCCGCCGCAGCGCTTCGGGCGCGTGCTGGATCCGCAGGGTGCCGCCCAATGTCCGGGCACAGCGCTGCCGTCCTAAGATCAGCCCGATGCCGGAGGAATCCATAAATCCCACCCCGCCAAAATCCAGCACCAGCGTGCGGGGCGTACGGTTCAGCAGGGCATCGTCCAGCTGGATGCGCAGGTTCTGCGCGGCGTCGTGGTCGATCTCGCCCGCCAGATAGGCGTACAGCACATCGTCTGCCGCGCTGAATGTGACCGTTGCCATGGCTTGTCCATCTCCTTTTTTGCAAAATAAAAAGCTCTGCACACGAGATACTCTCAGTGTACAGAGCTTTTGCGTTATTTTTTTGAGAAGCGTGTCGCTCAGATGGTTTCCAGCAGCTTTGCCGCTTCCAGGGCGATGGCCTCACTGCCACAGACCAGAAGGCCTCGGCGGCTGTTGGCTTTGGCCTGCTTCACAGCCTCGTCCAGGCTCTCGCAGAGGACGGCGTCAAAGTGGTAGCGGGCCTTTTCCAGCAGGCGCTCGGTCAAGGCTGCCTCCACACCCGACGGTGTGACGAGGAAGACCTGGTCGAACGGGTTTTCCCCCATGCCCGGCATGGTCTGCTTGTCTTTTTTCTGTTCCTCGGGGGTCAGGCCGTTTTCCAGCGCCGTGAAAAATGCCTCGGCTCCCTCCTCCTCGGACAGGCCGACCACGGCGCTCATGTGGCGCACTTTGGCCATGTTGAGCACCCGCAGGAGGGCAGCAGCCTGCTGCGGGGTGCGGCAGGCGTCCAGAATGACCAGAGGCTTCTGGGAAAGGACCCGGATGCTGCTGCGGTTCTCGACGGCCGCAAGGCCCTCCAGAATGGCCTCATCGGGGATCTCAAAGCCCTTGCGCCAGAGCGCGAGCGCCATTTCGACGGCAATGGCCGCATTGCCTGCCGCGTGGCGGCCCAGGAACGCCAGCGGGACCGTGTATCCGCCGTAATCCACCTTGCTGGTAAACTTCTCGGCTTCCAGGAACGTGATGTCCTCGGGGTCGGGCACCACCAGCTCACAATTGCACTTGCCGGCAGCCACGATGAGCTCGCTGAGGACTGCTTTGGGCTGCTCCGGCGCGGTGACGCAGATAGCCCCCTCCCGCATGACACCGGCAGCCAGCGCGGCCGAGCGCTCCACAGAGCGGCTGATGCCGTCCGGGCCGATGGCCGTTACCGCGCAGACCGGCATGGCGGGCAGAGCCGCTGCCAGACCGGCATCCGGCAGCTCCACCACAGCCAGCTTACAGCCTGCAGCGCCAAAACAAATGGCGGCAGCGGCCAGCTCTGCAGCGGCGCGGGGCAGAGGCTTGGCGGCAGACAGCTTTTCCGCGGCCTCACGGAAAAGCACCTCGTCCACCGGAGCACCCTGCACCCGGATGCGGGCCGCAAGCGGCTCACACCCGGCATGGTACAGGCCCGTGACAAAACCGGCTGCCTGCAGGATGGCCCCCAGCAGACCTGCCGTGGCCGTCTTTCCTGCCGTGCCCGCCACGCCGACAAACTGCACCTGCTGCACCGCGGCGGGCAGGGCGGCACGCAGTTCCTCCGCCGGGGCAAAGCCCTCCGGCAGAGTCTCAAAATAGTGATTTGCCTCGTATGGAGTCATTCGGTCAATCCTCGTTTCGATGTTTATAGAGCAAAGCGCACATCCGGCAGAGCGCCAGCAGGAACAGCCCCACCAGCAGCCCGGCCAGCACGCCCATAAAATCCAGCCAGACGTCCAGCACCTGACTGCTCCGCCCCGGGGAGAAGAGCTGGATGGTCTCATCCGTCAGGGCCGTGAGCAGGCTCCCAGAATGGGCCAGGACATGTGCCGGACAAAATGCCGGGTGTACACCCGCAGGCAGAGCATGAGCAGGAAACCCTCCAGGGCATACTCGCAGAAATGTGCCAGCTTGCGGATAAAATGCATGGTGATGTGGGATGCAAGGCCGGGCATCCCCAGCCGGGTGAGCACCCGCTGTACCAAGCGAAGCACACGGCCGCTGGCCCCCTCCGACACCACGCCGATCTGCATGGAGTTGGAGAAGATGAACGCGATGCAGCCGATGAGCGCCAGCGTAAAGATCACCCGCCCGGCGATGAGCCAGGGAGAAGTGCGCGGGTTCTGTTCTGACATGCTCAGCCCAGAGCCTTGATGCTCTGCTCGATGTTGGCCAGCTTATCCTGGCTCTTGGCGTGCTTATTGCGGATCTCTTCCACCAGAGCCGCCGGGGCACGCTCGACGAACTTGGGGTTGTTGAGCTGGTTCTCAAACATGGCCAGCTCTTTTTCCGCCTTGGCCTTTTCCTTGTTCAGGCGGGCCAGCTCTTTCTCGCGGTCGATCAGCTCCATCATGGGGATGAAGCCGCGGGCGGCGTGGGTGGATACCTGCACCATGCCGTCGGTGCTGCCCTCGTACTTGGCGGTAAAGGTCACATCGGTGGCAAAGGCAAATTTGGCCAGATAGACCTGCGCGCTCTGGAACGGAGCGGCATCGGCCGTCTCGATGATCATGCTGGTCTTCTTGGCCGGGTGGACATTCATCTCGGTGCGCATGGTACGCACAGCCTTGATATAGTCCATGACTTTCTCAAAAGCCTCTTCCTCCGCGGTCCAGTTGTGACTCTCGTCCACGGTGGGCCAGGGCTGGGTCATGATGGTCTCGGCAGAGCCGGGCAGGGCCTGATACAGCTCCTCGGTGATGAAGGGCATGAACGGATGCAGCAGCTTGAGGGCCTTATCCAGCACATACACCAGCACACGGCGGGCGGTGTCGGCCTGCTCCGCGTCGCCGGAGTTCAGGCGGGGCTTTGCGATCTCGATGAACCAGTCGCAGTAGACATCCCAGATGAAGCTGTTGATCTTGGCAGCCGCCAGGCCCATCTCGTAGTGGTCGAGGTTGTCGCTCATGGCGCCTGCCACCTGGTTCAGCTTGGTCAGGACCCACTTGTCGCTCATGTCCAGCTTGGATTCCTCGGGCAGGCCGGGCTGGAAGTCCTCCGGCAGGTTCATCAGCACAAAGCGGGTGGCGTTCCACAGCTTATTGGCAAAGTTGCGGGCAGCCTCCACTTTCTTCTCGCTGTAACGCATATCGTTGCCCGGGGTGGAGCCATCCACCAGCATGAAGCGGAGAGCGTCTGCGCCGTACTTGGCAATAACTTCCAGCGGGTCGATGCCGTTGCCCAGGCTCTTGGACATCTTGCGGCCCTGGCTGTCGCGGACGATGCCATGGATGCAGACAGTGTCAAACGGTGCCTTGCCGGTGTAGGCCAGGCCGGAGAAGATCATCCGGCTGACCCAGAAGCCAATGATATCATAGCCCGTCACCAGCGTGTTGGTGGGGTAGAAATACTTCAGGTCCGCGCTCTCCTCATTGGGCCAGCCCAGGGTGCTGAACGGCCACAGTGCGGAGGAGAACCAGGTATCCAGCGTGTCGGGGTCCTGGGTGAGCTTGGTGCCGCCGCACTTGGGGCAGGTGCAGGGCGCGCTCTTGGCGACCACGGTCTCGCCGCAGTCGTCGCAGTACCAGGCCGGGATCTGGTGGCCCCACCACAGCTGGCGGCTGATGCACCAGTCACGGGTGTTCTTCATCCAGTTCATATAGTTCTTGGTAAAACGCTCGGGCACAAACTTGATCTCGCCCTTTTCCACGCTCTCGATGGCGGGCTTTGCCAGAGGCTCCATCTTGACGAACCACTGCTTGGAGACCATGGGCTCAATGGTGGAGTGGCAGCGGTAGCAGGTGCCCACCTCGTGCTTGAGGGGCTCGGTCTCTTTCAGGAAGCCGCCGGCCTCCAGATCGGCCAGGATGGCCTTGCGGGCCTCGAGGGTGGTCATGCCGGCATACTTGCCGCAGTCCAGCACATGGGGCTCGTTGACGGTGTTCTTGCCCGCGGCAAACAGAGCGTCGGCAGCAGCCTTGTCGGCAGCGCCGGTCATGTGGCCGTCGTAGGTAAAGACGCGGACGATGGGCAGCTCATGGCGCAGGCCGACCTCAAAGTCGTTGGGGTCATGGGCCGGGGTGATCTTGACCACGCCGGTGCCCTTGGTCATGTCAGCGTGCTCGTCGCAGACGATGGGGATCTCTTTGTTCAGCAGCGGCAGGATGACATGGCAGCCATGCAGATGTGCATAGCGGGGGTCCTCCCCGTTGATGGCCACAGCGGTATCGCCCAGCATGGTCTCGGGGCGGGTGGTAGCCAGCTCCAGCATCTCGCCCGTCTCCTTGACAGGGTAGAGCAGGTGCCAGAAGTGGCCGTCTTTCTCCTCATACTCCACCTCGGCATCGGAAATGGAGGTGTTGCAGTGGGGGCACCAGTTGACCATCCGGTTGCCGCGGTAGATCAGGCCCTGATCATACAGGCGGACAAAGACTTCCTTGACAGCCTCGGAGCAGCCCTCGTCCATGGTGAACCGCTCGCGGTCCCAGTCGCAGCTGCTGCCCAGCTTTTTCAGCTGGCTGACAATGCGGTTGCCGTACTTGGTCTTCCAGGCCCAGGCACGCTCCAGGAAACCGTCGCGGCCCACCATCTCCTTGGTCAGGCCCTCGGCACGCATGGCCTCCACGACCTTGGCCTCGGTGGCGATGGAAGCGTGGTCGGTGCCGGGCACCCACAGGGCGGCGTAGCCCTGCATCCGCTTGGTGCGGATGAGGATGTCCTGCATGGTGTTATCCACCGCATGGCCCATGTGCAGCTGGCCGGTAACGTTCGGTGGCGGCATCACGATGGTATAGGGCTTCTTGTCGGGGTCGGCCTTCGTGTGGAAGTAGCCGCCATCCAGCCAGAACTGGTAGATGCGGTCTTCCACCTGGCTCGGATCATACTGTTTTGCGAGTTCTTGCATTGTAACCTCCCAAACGTTTTGGTCCGCAGGGAGCAAAAAAGCCGCCCCACGGAAATTTCCCATGGGACGGCTGTAAATCTACATACCGCGGTACCACCCAAATTGCGCAGACACTGCGGCCCGCGCCCCTTGATGCCCCGATAACGTGGGGCAGAACCGGAGGCGACTACTCCATTCCCCGCCTCTGCTCAAAAGTGACAGCGCACCGCTCCGCTTTGCCGGGCTCTCACCTGCCCCGGCTCTCTGGAAAAGCGGCCTGCAGCGCGCACTCTTTTTCATCGCATTTGTTATAAAAGATAATAGCGGTTTTTGTTCGATTTGTCAATTGCTTTTTTATTGTTCCTGCAATAGTTCTGTCTTCAGCCGGGCGATCAGCCGCTCCATCAGCGCCACCCGGTTGAACGGCGTCATCAGATAGAAACCGTCCGCATAGGGCAGGGCCTCCCGGGCCATCTTGAGGGAGATCTCCAGGCCCAGTGCCTCGCCCTGCTCCCGGTCGAGGCCCGCAAAGGCTTCTATGATATCCTCTGCCACATGGATGCCGTTGACTTCGTTCTCCATAAAGATCGCGTTCCGCTGGCTGACCACCGGCATGATGCCGGCCAGAATTTTTGCCCGCTCGCCCAGCGTCTCCCGGGTGCGGCGGAGGTTCTCCACGGCCTGCTCCGAGAGGACCGGCTGCGTCAGGAAACCGGACATCCCGTTTTCCAGCTTTTCGCCCGCCCGGCGCAGCTCCACCTCAAAGTTGCGGGCGTTGAGGTTCAGGGCACCGAAGACCGTCATGGGGCTGGGCATCTCCCGGCCCTCCCCGGCCAGCGAAACGATATACTGGGCCAGCTTGCGGGAGTTGAACTGGTAGACGTTCTTCACCTCATCCCGCTCCGCCGTGGGGATGGGGTCGCCCGTGATGGCCAGCACTTCCCGTACCCCCTCAGCGTACAGGCCCAGCAGCAGGGCCTTGGTGGCGTTGAGGTTGCGGTCACGGCAGGTCATGTGGGGCAGGGTGCAGAGCCCCAGCTCCCGGTGCACCCGGCAGGCCACGAGGGAGGAATCCATCCGGGCTCGGGCAATGGGGCAGTCCGCGATGGTCAGCAGATCAGCTCCCGCCGCCTGCAGCCGCTTTGCGCCAGCCAGATAGTTGGTCAGGTCGGCATCCTTGGGGGAATCCAGCTCAATGGCGATCACCTTTTTGCCAGCGTTCAGCTTGCGCAGGAACGCGTCATCTTTTTCCACCGTCGGTGCTTCCGGGGTGGAAAGCTGCACCGCCGGGGCCGCTTTTTCCCCAGCTGGCAGAGAATCCAGCGCTGCCCGCAGGGCGGCAATGTGAGCCGGAGTGGTGCCGCAGCAGCCGCCCAGGATCCGAACCCCTTCCGCCGCAATTCGGGCCAGCTCTTTGGCGAAGTATTCCGGCTTGCCTGATACTTTACCTGGGTGCGGGTGACCACCGGATAGCCTGCATTGGGCATGACCGAAAGCGGCAGGGCCGTGCTGCCCAGCTGCTGTACCAGTGTCCGCATGGCACCCGGGGCCGAAACACAGTTGAAACCCACCGCGTCCACAATGCCGCTCTCCGTCATCCGGCGGACCAGGTCTTTGCTGTACATGCCCTCCCGGGTGTAGCCGTCCGGCAGCACCGCAAACGAGACCAATACAAAGGCGTCCGGCACCCTGGCCCGGATGGCCTGCACAGCTTCCAGCACGCCAGCATCCGAGCTCAGGGTCTCAAACAGGAAGTTCCTGGCCCCCTGCTCCACAAAGCACCCGGCCACGGCGGTATAAATACTGCCCGCCGGGGCGGCTTCCGTATCCGGGGCGGGCCCAAGGTCTGCAAAGACCGCCGCGCCCGTCTCCCCGGCTGCTTCCACCGCCAGTTTCCAGCCCGCCCGGGCCAGTGCTTGCCAGTCCGGCAGTTGTGCCGCTGCCATCCGGGGCAGGCCGAACGTATTGGTCTTGATGGCCTCCGCGCCGGCTGCCAGGTACTCCCGGTGGACTTTCCGCACGCCCGCCGGGTCCAGCAGGTTGCCCTGCTCACACTCCGTACCGGGCTTGGCTTTATAATAGGTACCCATACCGCCGTCAAACAAAAGCGGTTTCCGGGCCAGATGTGCACGCACGTCGATCATGTTTGGGTCTCCTTTTCCTATCAGATTGCTTGGGTTTAAGTTTAGCGTACTTTCCCCACTTGTCAAGTTCTTTTGCGCCTTTCCCTTGCGTTCCCGGTAAATTTGTGCTATCCTATGCGTACTTTCAATACAGAACGGAGTGATGGAACATGCGCCATGCAGGCACACAGGAGATCGAAACGCCGCGGCTGATTCTGCGCCGCCTTTTCCCGCAGGATGCCGATAGGATGTACGTCAACTGGGCCAATGACCCGGACGTGACCCGTTTTCTGCGGTGGGAGCCGCACAAAAACGCGGCTGAGACCCGCCAGCTGCTGGAGGCATGGGCCACCCTCTACCCCAACGAGGATTACTACCAGTGGGCCATTGTGGAAAAAGCCACCGGCAGGTGTTCGGCTCCATCAGCATCTATAACAGCCTGCTGGGGGAGCCCCAGCAGAAAGCCGCGTGGCCCGGGCTGGATCTCTCCGAGGGCATCTGGGAGCCGGGATACTGCATCGGCAAAGCGTGGTGGAACAAAGGCTTTACCACCGAAGCCCTCCGCGCGGTTGTAGAATACTGGTTCAAAAATACAAATAGTAACTGGCTGGCCTGCTGCCACGCCGCTGCCAACCCTGCCAGTGGCCGGGTGATGCAAAAGGCGGGCTTTGTCTACCACCATGACGCCGAGTACCATAAATTTGACGGGACATCGGTCTCCTGCAGGTGCTACGCACTGACCCGGGAGCATTACAAAGAATTATATTGTTCTGATAAATAACAGAAAGGAACCATTTTGAGCGAGCTTTACGATATCTTAGTGGAAACACCCCCGACGAAAGTCATCCTGCTGGCACTGGATCAGGGCCTGTGGGACTGTGAGCGGAGCCTGGCCGAACTTTCGGCCCTGTGCGAAGCCAACCATATGGAAGCCGTGGCCGAGGTGACCCAGAAGCGCCAGACGCCTGAGACCGGCATCGTGCTGGGCAGCGGCAAGCTGGAAGAGGCTGCGGCTGCGGCCGCTGAACTGGGCGCGGAGTGCGCCGTGTTTGACGGCGAATTGACTGGCAGCCAGATCCGCAACATCTCCACAGCGCTGGGCGGCATGGAAGTCATTGACCGCACCATGCTCATCCTGGAAATTTTCCGCAGCCGCGCCGTGACCAACGAGGGTAAGCTGCAGACCGAGCTGGCCCTGCTGCGCTACCGCCTGCCCCGCCTGCAGGGCATGGGCGAGAGCCTGAGCCGTCAGGGCGGCGGCGG
>NZ_QTVP01000048.1:0-9550 GCF_003460645.1 Faecalibacterium sp. OF04-11AC
TTCGGGCGGGAAGCGCCGCAGCCCAAAGCCGATGGCCCCGGCCAGCAGGCATCCGCCCCACAGAAGAGCAGCAGTTCCACGCCGCCGCCCTCCGCCCCAAGGGAGAGGCGTTTCGGGCGGGAAGCGCCGCAGCCCAAAGCCGATGGCCCCGGCCAGCAGGCATCCGCCCCACAGAAGAGCAGCAGTTCCACGCCGCCGCCCTCCGCCCCAAGGGAGAGGCAGAACGCACTGCATGCCAGCGCGGCCCCGCCTGCCGCTGCCGCCGGGAGAAAGCGCCCCGGCCAGAGCCAGCTGCCGCCGGGAGAAAGCGCCCCGGCCAGAGCCAGCGGCCCGCCACGATCGCTCCCAGCCCGCAGAGCAGGCAGATGCTCTGCAAACTCAGCGCCCCAAAGCCGTGGAGCAGCAGCCCCAATGCTGCCCCGGCCGCGCTGGCCGCAAAGCAGTCCTCCCCCAGACCCAAAGCCAAGCCGGGCCCAAAGGGGAGCAGCGCCCCGTATAACACGGCCCAGCCGCCTGCCCGCCCCGTATAACACGGCCCAGCCGCCTGCCAGCCCCACGGCCAGGGCAGCCCCCTGCCGCAGGGCCGGGCGCACCGCCGCCCGCGTCCGCAGCGGCGTATGCCACAACCGCGCCGCATTGCCTGTATTCCCGCCTGAGATGACCCGCATGGATTCCTGCATAGAAAAAGTCCCCGCTTTCCGGCGGGGACCTTTTGGTACTTTGTATTTTGGTTCTGGCTCCCACGCCTGCTGCATATACTGTAGCAGGCCCGCGGGGCGTTTTTTCGGGCAGAACAGGGAAATGCCACCGTTTTGCCAAATGAGCCAGAATATCAGCCGTTCAGCTTCTCGATGGCGGCCTTGACCCGCTCCAGGGTCTTCTCGCGGCCCATCATGCAGGCCAGGTCGGTGCCGCCGCCGGGGGTGCGCTGCTTGCCGGAGAGGGCAATGCCCAGCGGGTAGAGCAGCCAGCCGTTCTTCTTGCCCAGCTCCTCGGCCTTGGCCTTGCAGGCGTCAAACACGGCATCCCGGTTGGTAAAGTCCAGTGCCTCGTCGCTCAGGACAGGCAGCAGGGCTTCCAGCGCCTCCTTGGCGGACTCCGGCGTGGTCTTCTGCTTCTTATTGGCGTACAGGCTCACATCGTACTCCGGCATGGCGTCGAAGAAATCCAGCTGCTCGGGGATCTCGCCCAGCACCTCGCAGCGGGGCTGGAGGTTGGCGCAGAGCAGTTTCTTATCAATGGGGGTGTGCACGGCCTGGTCGATCCAGGGCTCTGCCTTGGCGAGGAACTCCTCGGGAGACAGGCGGCGGATATACTCGGCGTTGATGGCACGCAGCTTGAGGGGGTCAAAGATGGCGGGGGACTTGGAGATGCCCTCCGGAGACCAGACCTTGACCAGCTCGGGCAGGGAGAAGATCTCCTGCTCGGCATACTCGCCCTTGGGGCTCCAGCCCAGCAGGCAGATATAGTTGAGGATGGCCTCGGTCAGGTAGCCCTTTGCCACCAGATCCTGATAGCTGGCGTCGCCGTTGCGCTTGGACAGCTTGTTCTGGGCGTCTTTCATGACAGGCGGGCAGTGGATATAGGTGGGGATCTCCCAGCCAAAGGCCTGATACAGCAGGTTGTACTTGGGGGTGGAGGACAGATACTCGCTGCCACGGATGACATGGGTAATGCCCATCAGGTGGTCGTCCACCACGTTTGCAAAGTTGTAGGTGGGCATTCCGTCGGTCTTGATGAGGATCTGGTCGTCCATCTCGCTGTTGTTGACCTCAATGTGGCCGTAGACCACATCGTCAAAGCCGGTCACGCCCGTGCGGGGGATCTTCTGGCGGATGACATAGGGGTCGCCTGCTTCCAGATGCTTCCGGACCTCTTCCGCGGACAGGTCGCGGCAGCAGCCGTCGTAGTGGGTCATCTCGCCGTTCGCGCGCTGCTCCGCGTGCAGGGCCTCCAGCCGCTCCTCCGAGCAGAAGCAGTAGTAAGCCTTGCCCTCCGCCACCAGCTGCTCGGCATACTGCTTGAACATGCCCATCCGCTCGCTCTGCACATAGGGGCCCACCGGGCCGCCGATGTCCGGGCCCTCGTCCCACAGCAGGCCGGTCTCCCGCATGGTGTTGTAGATGACGTCCACCGCGCCCTCCACATAGCGGCCCTGGTCGGTATCCTCAATGCGGAGGATGAACGTGCCATCCTCGTGCTTGGCCATCAGGTAGGCGTACAGAGCAGTGCGCAGGTTGCCACATGCATATAACCCGTCGGCGAGGGGGCAAAACGGGTGCGGATCTTATTCGTCGGCATAAAAACGCTCCTTTTAAAATCTCTATCGGGATGCAATCAAAATTGCAGAAAAACTCATTGTTAGTTTAACGTTTTGGGGCCGTTTTGTCAACGGAAAAGCGCCGCCGGGGTATCATTTTGCCCTGCGTCGGGCATCCTTTTAAAAGAACGAGAAATATTTTGTCGAAAGTGCACGCAAACATTGACGAACCATCCAAAATTTTGTATACTGAAAGGGAGAGATGGCACAATTTTCCTGCCAATTCCTGCATCACGCGCGTCACGCGCGTCGCCCCGGGCATTGCGGCCCGGTCCGGCAGGGAACGCCATCGTTAGGAACTCTCTCATCTGTGTAAAAGGTAAAAGGAGAATAGGACTTATGAAAACAACTGGAATCGTTCGTGGTATTGACGCGCTTGGCCGTATCGTCCTGCCCAAGGAGCTGCGCACCAGCATGCGCCTGGACAGCGACGCAAAACTGGAGATCTTTGTGGAGGGTGATTCGATCATCCTCAAGAAATACCGCCCCAACGGCAGCTGCGATTTCTGCGGCGAGGTGGACTCCAACGCCGTGCAGTACGAGGCTACTGCATCTGCTCGGCCTGCCGCCGCAAGATCGGCGCCCTGTAAGCAACACCTGGAAAGGAGCCGCGTCCCATGAGCCAGATGATCGATTTTACCGTTCCCTCCACCGTCCCCGGGCGGACGCTCCACGCGTTCCGCTGTGTCCCGGACGGGCAGGTGCGGGCCATCGTCCAGCTCTCCCACGGCATGGTGGAATTCATTGACCGCTACAAGCCGCTGGCCGAATATCTGGCTGCCCGGGGCATCCTCGTCACGGGGCACGATCATCTGGGCCACGGCGGCTCCATCCGCACCAAAGCCGATTACGGCTACTTTGCCCAGCCGGACGGCAACCGCGCCGTGCTGGACGACCTGCACGCCATGACCGTGCTGACGAAAACACTCTACCCGGATGTGCCCTATTTCCTGCTGGGGCACAGCATGGGCTCGTTCTACGCCCGGCAGTACCTGTGCGAGTGGGGCAGTGAGCTCTCCGGTGCCATCATCATGGGCACCGGTTTCCAGCCCAAAGCCTGGTGCAGCTGGCAAAAACCATCTGCCGGGTGCTGGCCGTCTTCTTCGGCTGGCAGCACCGCAGCAAACTGGTGGCCAGCCTCTCGTTTACCGGGTACAACAAGGGTCTGGAGGGCCGCACCCCGCAGGACTGGCTCAACCGCGACGCCGCCGAGGTGGACAAGTACCGCGCCGATGAGCGCTGCATGTTCACGTTCACCCTGAACGCCTATTACAGCATGTTCACCGGCATCCTGCGGCTGTACGACCCAGCGGTTCTGGCACGGATGCCAAAAGACCTGCCCCTGCTTTTCCTGGCCGGCGACGCCGACCCGGTGGGCGAGCAGGGCAAAGGCGTCCAGCGCGCCATTGACAGCCTGAAAGCCGCCGGGGTACAGAACATCCAGAAGAAGCTCTACCCCGCGCGCGCCATGAGCTGCTGATGGAGCTCAACCGGCAGGAGGTCATGGCCGACATTGCCCACTGGCTGGAAGCGCAGCTGCAGCCCTGACCGCAATTTCCCCCACACACGCAGAAATCCCCCTTTGCAGTTTCACCGCTGCAAAGGGGGATTTTTTGTTCCGTATGGGTCACCGCCGCATTGCGTGCAGCAGGATCCCCGCCGCCCGGGCGTAGTCTTCCAGCCCGATGGTCTCCACGCCGTCCACCCTTGCCGGGGTATCCGTGGCAAGGGCCAGCAGGGTCTCCGGGGCACAGACGCTCTCATGGCTCACCGCGCCCCGCACCAGCTCGATCTTGGGGTAGGGCGACGCTTTCTGTCCCTCCAGCAAAACGAGGTCACAGTCCGCAAACTGCCCGATAAGAGCTTCCAGACTGCCGGGCTGGGGGCGGACCACCATCCACTGATGGCCGCTGTAGACGGCCACGCCGTCGGCCCCGGCCTGCCGCATCCGGAAGCTGTCGGTGCCGGGCACGTCCGGGGTAAAATCATGCCCGTCGTGCTTGATGACGGCCACCCGCAGCCCCCGTGCCCGCAGAACGGGCACCAGATGCTCCAGGAACGTGGTCTTGCCGCTGTTCTTGATGCCGCTGATGGCAGCTACAAAGGGCTTTCGCGCGCTCACAGCAGGATCACCTCAACTTCGTCTCCGGCATTCAGGGCCCGGCTGCCCGCCGGGACATCCACCAGGCAGTTGCATCCCGCCAGCGCCCCGATGCCGCCCGAGAAGTGCCCACCCTTGGGCAGAGTGACCACACCGCCCATCAGCGTGGCCCGCACAAAGCGGCGCAGGGGCGACGGCTTGCCAAAGCCATTGGCAAGGGCGGCTCTTACCCGCACGGGGGCGGGGTCTGCCCCCTGCAATTTGGCCAGTGCGGGCCGGGCCAGCAGCTCGAACGTCGCAAAGCTGGCAAAGGGGTTGCCGGAGAGGCAGAGCAGGACATGCCCGTCTTTCCCCGCCGCCAGCGCCGGGGTGCCGGGCTTTGCGTCGATGCCGTAAAACAGCAGCTTTGCACCGGCCTCTTCGGCAGCCTGGGGCAGATAGTCCCGGTCGCCGACGGACACGCCGCCCGTGGTGATGACCAGCGGATACTCCGCCAGCAGCCGGGCCAGCTTTCCGGCCAGTGCGGCGGGGTCATCCGGGCCTGCCGCCAGCAGGGTGGGCTCGGCACCGGAGGCGGAGCATCCGGGCCGCCAGCATGGGGCCGTTGGAATCGTAGATCTTGCCGGGGCGGAGCGGGGTTTCCGGGCTGCAGAGCTCGTCTCCCGTGGGCATGAGGGCCGCGCGGGGCTTGGCGTAAACGGTCACTGTCTGCACGCCCTGCCCGGCCAGCAGGCCGAGGGAGACTTCGTCCAGCCGGGTGCCCGCCGGGACCAGGCATTTTCCCGGGGCGATGTCCTCCCCCGCAAAGCAGACGTTGGCCCGGGCTTCCACATGAGCATGGAACGTCACGGTCTGGCCATCGCTCTCGGTATCCTCCTGCCGCAGCACGCAGTCCGCTCCGGCGGGGACCGGGGCCCCCGTCATGATGCGGGCAGCCGTGCCCGGGGCCAGCGGCCCGCCAGGGTCGCTGCCGGCACAGAGATACCGGCCGACGGGCAGGGTAACGGGCGTTTCCGGGCCTGCGGCGGCAATGTCCGCCGCCCGCAGGGCATAGCCGTCCAGCGCCGAGCGGTCAAAAGGGGGCTGTGCCACCCGGGCACAGACATCCCCCGCCGCCACCCGGCCCAACGCCTGCAGCAGCGGGATCTCCTCGGTTTTCTCTGGCACATCCAGCGCGTTCAAAATCCGCGCCACGGCCTCTTCCACCGGGGTCTGGCCCCGCCTTTTCTGCGGCATGTTGGCGGCTCCTCTCACAACAAATTGGAATCCTATTGAAAATTCGTCTTATTCGTAGAACAAAAGCACCTGTTCCGGGGCCACGCCCAGCCGGGTGGGCATGGTTTCGGGGACGATCTCTTTCGAGACACGCCACCAGATATCCGGGCTTCCGGCGGCCTGACCCTCGGCACGCATCCGGATGATCCACTCAAAGGGCTCTTCCATCTTGCCCACGCAGTGGACGGCAAGCGGGTTCCGCACCTCTTCCGGGCGGAAGGAATGGGCACGGACGCCCATGGCCACCAGTCCGTCCTCGACCATCCGGGCCGGGTGGAGATCGACGCCCCAGTCCGGCACAAAGATAGTGTGGTCATCCACCTTGCGGGCCGGGAAGATGTTCTTGCAGCCCGTCAGGCGGCCGCCCTGCACGGTGCGGGGGTCAGCAAACACCTGCTTGGTGGGGCCGTGGGCCAGCACCCGCCCGGCGTCCATCACGGCGATCTGCCCGCACATGTGGTAGGCTTCGTCCCGGCTGTGGGTCACGATGACCATATCGCCGGGGAAATCCGCCAGCAGGGCCAGCAGGTCCACCTGCAGCTGATCCCGCAGGTGGCTGTCGATGGCCGAGAACGGCTCGTCCAGCAGCAGGGCCTTGGGCCGGGAGACCAGCATCCGGGCCAGCGCCACGCGCTGGGCCTGCCCGCCCGAAAGCTGGGCCGGGCGGCGGTCTTCCAGCCCCTCCAGCTTGAGCAGATGGATGGCGTGCTCAAAGGCAGCCTGCTTTTTGGCGGCGTCTTTCTCCCGGCGCAGGCCCGTTAAAATGTTGGCCCGCACCGTCATGTTCGGGAAGAGCGCGTAGTTCTGGAACAGATATCCCACGCCCCGCTGCTGCGGGGTGAGGTTGATGTGCTGCTCACTGTCGTAGAGGGTCACGCCGTCCAGCACGATGCGGCCTTTATCCGGTGTCTGGACGCCCGCAATGCAGCGCAGCGTCTGGCTTTTGCCGCAGCCGGAAGCGCCCAGCAGGCCGGTAATGCCGCCATTGGTCTCAAACCGGGAGCAGAGATGGAACCCGCCATAGTCCTTTTCAATATCCACCAAAAGACTCATCGCGTTTTCCCTTTCTGCTTCTGTTCCAGCATGTTCACGGCCAGCAGCACCACCGCCGAGATGGCCAGGTTGACCAGCACCCAGCGGCACGCCAGCGCCTCGTTGTCGGTGCGCCAGAGCTGGTAGACCGTGGTGGAGATGGTGGCCGTCCTGCTCGGGGTGTAACCGGCGATCATGCTGGTGGCACCGTACTCACCCAGCGCGCGGGCAAAGGTGAGCACCGTACCGGCCAGAATGCCCTGGCGGCAGACGGGCATCCGCACCCGCCAGAAAATGTAGGGATTGGAGAGGCCCAGCGTCCGGCCAGCGTCGGCCAGGTCCTCGTCAAAGGCTTCAAACGCGCCGCGGGCCGTGCGGTACATCAGCGGGAACGAGACCACCGCCGCCGCAAACACCGCCGACCACCAGGTCATGGGCACCTTGATGCCAAACCGGGCAAGGAAAATGCCAAATGGCCGTTTGACACCGAAAAGCAGCAGCAGGAAGTACCCCACGACCGTGGGCGGCAGCACCATGGGCAGGGTGAGCACCACGTCCAGCAGGCCCTTGACCAGCCGGGGCAGTTTGGCTACATAGTACGCAGCAAAAATGCCCGTAAAGAACACCGCCACGCAGGCAATGGCCGCAATGCGCAGCGAGTTATAAAGCGGATACCAGTCCATTATTTCACCATGGCAAAGCCAACACTCTCAAAAATAGCGGCAGCGTCATCCGTGGTGAGATACTCCAGGAAAGCCTGTGCCTCTTCTGCATGGGCGGTAGAGGCCGTCAGGGCAGCCGGATAGATGACCTGGCGGCACTCGTCGGCCGTTGCTTCGTCCACCGTTTCCAGCCCTGCGGAGTAAGCATCGGTGGCATAAACGATGCCGCAGTCGGCAGCAGCTTCCTTGACCTGGGTGGTGACTTCCTTGACGTTGGAGCCATAGGTGATCTTGTTGCTGCTCTCCAGCTCGTCCAGGATGCCCAGGTTGGTCAGGATCTCAACAGAGTAGCTGCCCACGGGCACATCCTCGTTGCCCAGAGCGATCCGCTTGCACGGATCGGTGCCGATGTCCTCAAAGCTCTGGATGTCGGCCGGGTTGCCCTCCGGGACAGCCAGAACGACCTTGTTCTCCAGCAGATCAACGCGGGTGCCGGTGTTGATGAGATTCTCCTCTTCCAGGGCGTTCATCTGCTTCTGAGCGGCAGAGAGGAAGAGGTCGCAGTCCGCGCCCTCCTCGATCTGGGTCTTCAGGGTGCCGGAGGAATCAAAGTTGAAGACCAGCTCCACGTTGGGGGCCACGGTCTTGTACTGCTCAGAGATCTCGTTCAGGGTCTCCGTCAGGGAAGCAGCGGCAAAGACGGTCAGCTGGACGCTCTCGCCGGAAGCCTCGGAAGAAGCAGCGGCAGAGGAAGCCGGAGCGGAAGAATCCTGCGAAGAGGCAGCTGTGCCACCGCAGGCGTTCAGCAGCAGGGAAGCGGACAGGGCCAGAGAGCCCAGGATCAGGGTACGACGTTTCATGTTGTTCCAAACCTCCAGAAAATGTAAAGGCATCTATCAGCGCGCGCAGTCGTTCACTTCACCCCTCAGCAGCCCCAGTGCGTGGGGCATCTGCGGCAGAAACACATCCATGCTTTCGCATACTGCTTTCGGGCTGCCGGGCAGGTTGACGATCAGCGTCTTCCCCCGGATGACCGACACCGCGCGGGAGAGCATCGCGCGGGGGGTGATGGCCAGCGAAGCAGCCCGGATGGCCTCGGCAATGCCGGGGGCCAGGCGGGTGGCCACGGCCATGGTGGCCTCGGGGGTCACATCCCGGGGGCCAAAGCCGGTGCCGCCGGTGGTCAGGATCAAATCGAGCTGACGCTGGTCGGCCAGGCGCGTCAGGGTGGTCTTCAGGGCCGCGGCGTCGTCCGCCAGCAGGATCTGCTCCACCACCTCATAGCCCTCGGCTTCCAGCCGCTGGACGATGGCGGGGCCGCTCTTGTCCTCCCGCTCGCCCCGGGCGCCCTTATCGCTCAGGGTGATGACCGCCGCCTGCCAGGGCAGGGGCTCGGCGCGGGGGATGAGCTTCATCTCGTCGCCCACCTTGATGTGGCCGCCGTGGAGCACCTTGGCAAACACGCCCTCCCGGGGCATGATGCAGTCGCCCACGGCCTTGTAGATGGCGCAGTGGTTGTGGCACTCCTTGCCGATCTGGGTCATCTGGAGCAGGACATCGCCCACCGCCAGCAGGGTGCCCACGGGCAGGGTGCGGAAATCGAACCCGTCCACCACCAGATTTTCTCCGAACGCACCATAGGCCACATCGGCCCCCTTAGCGCGGAACGCTTCGATTTTTCCAGCCCCAGCAGGCTGACCTGCCGGTGCCAGTTGCCGCCGTGGGCGTCGCCCACAATGCCCCACTCCGGGGTCAGGTCGGCTTCCGGAATGGCGTGCTTCTGCACGCCCCGGACTTCGGAAATGCAAATTGCTTGGATGATTCCCATAAGTATAAAATCCTCGATGTTTTCCTATTTTCAGCCGCCAATGGCCGCCATGACATGCTGTTCCGTGATCTGGCCCGTGCCAAAGCAGTGGGACCGGGGCTTTTCGTAGATGGTGGCTGCCATGGCCTGTTCCAGCGCAGCGTCACCGGCCCCGCCGCGGAGCAGGGCCCGCAGATCGGTGCCCTCGCCGTAGCACAAGCAGGGCTTGAGCAGGCCGGTGCTGGTCACCCGCGCCCGGTTGCAGCTGGCGCAGAACGCGTGGCTCACGGCCTCGATCCAACCGATCCGCCCCAGCAGCCGGGCGCTGGCGCGTAGTGGGCCGGGCCGTTGCC
>NZ_QTVP01000049.1:0-8890 GCF_003460645.1 Faecalibacterium sp. OF04-11AC
TATTTTGAATTCCCCACTATATTTTTTCTGTGGTATTCCCTTTGGCATACAAAAACACCCCATTTCCTAAACAGTATACCATACTGTCTAACAAATGGGGTGCAGTTCAAAGCTTGAAGCTGTTTTTTATGCCGGTGGTGGGGGTCGAACCCACACGTGTTATTCGCACAAGGGATTTTGAGTTTTCGGGAGGGTTTTCCATTTGGTGTCATCTGGTGATCTTTAAGGTCATCTGGTGCCCGACTTTAAAGCGTAAAAACAACAGCACATCGAATAATTTTTTGATAAATCTACGATTTTTCGTTGCGTTTCCCCTCGGCTCCGATTTTTCGATTTGGAACGCAAAAAAGGAAATTGGAGGGATGTTCAGGAGGGATGCAGGGCAAAACGCTCCTCTGCTTAGGCACAAAACGAAAGGAAAGTCAAGGATAATGAATCAAAATCAAGCAAAAGAGTATTATGAAAAATTATTTGTGAACTATCCTGATGTGCTGTCTGTCGAAGAAGCAACAACTTTACTCGGTTTCAAAAGCCAGACTGCCATCATCAGAAGAATCCATCAACATAGAATTCGCTGCCTGAAAGTCGGACGATCTTTCATGATTCCGAAAGAATATCTCATCGACTATCTTTTGGATAGCTAAATTATACAACCATTATATTACATAGCGCACCACTTTTCAATAAGAAAAGAGTGCGCTTTTTATTTTCAAACGAAAGGCGGTCGATTTTTTTTGAACACAAGCTGGAGCAAAACGTTGAAAAATCCACATGACCCTTGACTACTTCTACGGACAAGCTGGAGAGCTGTTCTCCTTCTACCGCATTCCAAAGGCTCTTTTTCAGGAGCAGCGGTTTCAAGATCTGTCAACCGATGCCAAAACCCTGTACGGCATCCTACTTGACCGTATGAGCCTTTCTGTTAGAAATGAATGGTTTGACAAAAAAGGCCGAGCGTTCATCATCTTCACAATCGAGGATGTCAAGAGGACTTTGTGTTGCGCAGACAACAAAGCGACCAAGCTGCTCCGGGAACTCGAAAAGTTTGGTTTGATTGAACGAAAACGAAGAGGTCTGGGAAAGCCAAGTTTGGTGTATGTGAAGAACTTTTCGGCAGAATCGTCAAAGGAGAGTGTCAAGAACCGTGATAATGACGATTCTTGTGGCTCTAAAATCGCTTGTCAAGACCCGGTAAAATCACGAGGTATTAAGAAGAAAGAGAATAAAACAGAGATGAATAATACGAATCCTATCCTTTCCGACAAATCGGAAAAGATGAAGAATCGCGAACTGCCCGAAGAATATTTTTCATGCTCTTTGGAGATAGACCTTCTTCTCCGGCTCTGCCCGGATGATGAAGATACCCTCTACCAAATCGTGAATTTGCTGGTAGACACCTGTGCCACCAAACGCAAGATGCTGCACATCGCCGGGGACGATAAGCCCGCCGAGGTGGTACGCAGCCGGTTTATGAAGCTGAACGCCGACCATATCTGCTTTGTGCTGAAGTGCCTTGCAGAGAACAGCAGCCCGATTCGTAACATGAAACAATACCTGCTCGCTTCTCTGTACAACGCACCCACCACGATGCAGCTTTCCTACCAGAACCAAACTAATCACGACTTAGCGATGCGGGGGTGATAAAAATTTCAAAGAAAGCAACCACAATAGCCATCGTCAACCAGAAAGGCGGCACCGGCAAGACCACGACCTGTGAAAATCTAGGCATCGGTCTGGCGATGGAGGGCAAGAAGGTCCTGTTGGTGGACGCTGACCCGCAGGGCAGCTTGACCATAGTCGCTTCGCTCCTATGGCCAGTTGTGCGCACTGTATGCGGATTCATAGTTGTCCGCTGCGCAGACATTGCCATCAGTATGGGCTGGCAGCAGCCCGATGAACTGCCCACCACCCTTTCCACTCTGATGGCAAAAGCCATGGACGATCAGAGTATTCCGCCCGGTGAAGGCATCCTGCACCATGCAGAGGGCGTTGACCTGATCCCTGCCAACATCGAACTGGCAGGGCTGGAAGTGTCTCCCCTCAACTGCATGAATCGGGAAAAGTTGTTGAAACAGGTGCTGGACAGTGCCAAACGGGAGTACGATTTTATTCTGCTGGACTGCACTCCTTCCCTTGGGATGCTGACCGTAGTCGCTCCGCTTCTATGGCTAGCGGTACGCACTATGTGCGAATTTATAATTATCTCCTGCGGAGATACCGCCATCAATGCACTGGCCGCAGCGGATACCACTCTGATTCCGGTGCAGGCGCAGTACCTGTCTGCAAAGGGTCTGGAACAACTTTTGCAGACCGTGCAGAAGGTCCGACGGCAGATCAACCCCAAATTGAAAATTGAGGGCATCCTGCTGACTATGACTGACAGCCGCACCAACTACGGACAGCAGATCGACAACCTGATTCGAGGTGCTTACGGCAGCAAGATCAAAGTGTTTGACCAGACCATTCCCCGATCTGTCCGTGCTGCGGAAATCAGTGCCGTGGGTAAGAGCATTTTCCAGCACGATCCCAAAGGCAAGGTGGCAGAAGCCTACCAATCTCTGACGAAGGAGGTGCTGGCGAATGCCTTGCCGACCGCTCTTTCCTGCAAGCCTATGAGCAGCAGCCAGACGGGAAAGCCATACCGGGCGACTTGCTGTTTGTCGGGACGCCGGAGAAATGCCGGGAGCTGTTACAGAGCTTGAACGCCGGGGAGCTGACGCAGGGCGAGGTCAAGGCACTTTATGCAAAGGCGCAGGAGCCGGACAGGGACAGCTTTTCCATTTACCAGCTCAAACGCGGCGACGAAACGCGGGATTTGCGCTTTGAGCCTTACGACCGTCTGACCGCAGCGGGACACGCGGTTGATCCGGCGAACTATGACCTGATTTATTCCGCGCCCCTTGCACCGGGTACGAGCCTTGAAGCTATTTTTACCCGCTTTAATATCGACCACCCGAAAGACTTTAAGGGACACAGCCTTTCCGTTTCCGATGTGGTGGTGCTGCATCAGAACGGGCAGGACACGGCGCATTACGTTGACAGCATCGGCTATCGACAGACGCCGGAGTTTTTGCAGCCGCAGAATTATCTAAAGCACGTTGAGGATATTGTGGAGCAGAACGACAACAATTTTGACGGTATCATCAACAACACGCCGCAGACGCCCACCGTCGGGGAATTGGAGCAGAAAGCAAAGGCGGGTGAGCCGATTTCCCTGATTGACCTTGCGAACGCCATCCATGCCGATAAGGAGCGCGGCAAAGAGGAAAAGCCCTCGATCCGGGCGCAGCTTCGGGCGGCAAAGGAGCAGACTGCCCAAAGAAAGGCGCAAAGGAGCAAGACGCAGGATTTGGAAAGGACCTGATCGTATGCAGAAGTTTGAAAACGTGGATATACTGGCTTGCCTTGATGCGGTGATGAAGCAGAACACCGGCTTTTATCAAAGCGATTTTGAGATTGACAAGAAGATCATTCACAAGGCTGCTGCAAGTCCCAACCGCGAGGACAGGTTGCTTTTGTGGCTTTCCCGCCCGTCCGGGACGCATTGCTTCCGGGAACGCGACGTTTTTCTCAAAGACACCCGCCCATACAACACATGGAAGTTCCACGGTGAGCAGACCCGCGACCGTATTCTTGCCTATGCCGTGGAGCTGACAGGCAGGGAGCGCGGCAAAATCCGGGGAAACCTCTATGAGCTGGACTATGCCGCCCATTTCCGGCATGTTCGGGAGCAGGCACTTCCCGCAGACACAAACGCCCTTATCTATGAATATGGGCGCGCCGAGCAGCCCGCAAAGCAATGGTTTAACGGCAACGACCACCCGCAGTACGGCAAATTTGAACGCTTTGAGGCGCAGCCAAACGACCCCGAAGCCTTGCGCGACATTCTGCAAGAGGAACGGCACAGCCGTGAGCAGCTTTCACCGGGGGACTTCAAGGCGCATATCGCCGCCCTGCGCGACGGCTGATTGAAGCCGAAGCGCGGCGCATTGTTGCCGAAATGAAACGTCAGTACAGCCCCAACAGCCCGAACAAAACCCACTACATGACAGAGCTTGCCCCGGCGTTTATGATGCTTGCATCGAGCCGGGACGTTGACCGCCTTTTCTCGCTGCTTCCCTACAAGACGCTGACCTTTTCCAAAATTGAGGGCAGGCACGGCATCTATGCGCTGATCGACAAGAACGAAAACCGCGACCGGGATATTCGCAAGCCCCGCCCCTCTATCCGGGCGCAGCTTGCCGCCGACAAGAAGAAAGCCGCTCCGAAGCGGGCGGCAAAAACAAAACATCACGAAATGGAGGTATGAGCATGAATCGATTTACCGTTGAGGAAACAAATCTTATCAGCATCTACATCGCCGATACGCGCAGGGAGCTTATCGGGGAAATGACGGGTGCGCTGTCCTATATGGACGGCGAAATGCGCGAGCTTGCCTTGCGTACCCTTGCAAAGCTCCGCGCCATGAGCGACGCCGACTTTGCCGCTCTCGCCGTATCTGCCGCCGACGAAGTATGAGCGGGCTGAAACGGCTGACGCCGCAGCAGAGCCGCAAAGCGAACGCCCTTATCAAGAAAACCTGCTGCAACTGTATGGGCGGGAACTGCATTTTGCTGGACGATGGGGACGAGTGCGTTTGTCCGCAGCTCATTTCCTATTCGCTTCTTTGCAGATGGTTTCAAAACGCCGTACTTCCCGCCGACAAGCTGCTTTACGCGGAGCTTTACCAAGCCGAGGACAGGCGGCGGTGCGCCGAGTGCGGCACGGCGTTTGCGTCCACCTCAAACAGCGTCAAATACTGCCCGGACTGCCGCAAGCGGATCACCCGCAGGCAAGCCGCCGAGCGGATGCGGAAACGACGCGCCCGCGTTACGCAGTAGGCGCGAAAAAGCCCTTACGCCATGCCGCTTTTCAGACGCGGTTTGAGCATGACAGGGGATTTATACCTAAACCCGCAAAAACAGTGTTCTACTGCGTAACAGACCCTTAAAGCAGCACCCACGAAAAGACGGGGCGCGGTGGCCATCATCAGCTGCCGCGCCCCGTTATTTTCATCGTTCAAGATTATTCCATTCGTCATAAACTTTTACTGTTGCATGAAATCTGGATTGCGGCATTATGTACTTGTCTTTAACCGCCTCACTATCTACCCAATTTCGTATTTCATTTACATACAGTTGCTTAAATCTTTGTTTGTCTACTTTCCCGTCTAAATATTTTGCACAGGCTTCATCATATGCGTTTGCTACATCTTCAAGTGCCGCAGATACAGAAGCCTTTAATGTTGGATTATCGGGATTTGCAGCTAATTGATTGCTCATCTCAGAAAAATGCGCTTTAGCTACGGTAATCATGCTGCGAATTTGCATTTCCACTTGACCTTTAGTTAAATCATTCGCCGTTTTCGAAGCAGCACTACTTTTTACGAGTGAAGCAATACTTACTAACAGAGCGAGTGCAGCTATTATAATTGATGCTATTTCCATTTGATTGTTTATCCCCTTTTATATTTTGAGCAACAATAGCGACCAATTTCAAAAATTCGGAATTATCTGCCTCATGAAGAACCGCTTGACCTGTTTTATGGTCATAGACTGGAAACTCAATGTATTTAACAAGATGTCCTTTTTCCACCTTGGTCAAAGGTGTTCCGTCAGCATGAATAGCCTGTTCAATTTCTAAAGCTATCCTTTTTGCCATTTCAGGAGAACAGTTATTTTGAAGTTCCGATTTCAATTTAAGACCTGTTTGTTTTAAGTCATATACAATCATTATGATACGTCCTTTCGTAATTAGTTTTCGGTAAAATAACCCACAATGATTTTATCACATTATGTCTATTGCTGCAATCAATATTCCCACTATTCCCGTGCTATTTCCTTACCCCGCTCCGGCTCACTTTCACGCCGCAAAATACTGTCGATGTTCCGCTTGATAACGTCGTACTCCTTGACCTACTTTTTCAGCCTGCCATAGTCGGCGCACAACGTTTCTTTCTGTTCTTGGAGCTTTGCATATTCAGCTTGCAGCGCGGCGACGTTGGGGAGCTTGCCGCCGACCAACGCGGGCTTGACCGCTTTTACAGCGGCTTCAAACAATATGATACTGCTCTCATGGGCGGCGCGGTATGCCGCCTTATCCTTTGCTCTGCGGTATGCGTCATACACGGGCTTTATCTTTTGGTATGTCGTGATATACTTAATCAGCACCGCCATATCCGCAAGCCGCCGTTCGACGCCCTTTAATGCGCCTGCCGCCTGTTCACTTGCCGCGTTCACCTCCGCGATTTTTGCGGAAAGCTCTGCATAGCTGTCAATCCTGTTTTCCGTTAGGAAGTTCAGCGTCCTCGCCGCCTGTTTGAGATTATGGATTTTCGCCCAATGCTCATAGCCCCGGCTTTCCTGCGCCTTGATGCTGTTCTGAATGTCGATAACAAGGGAGATACCGCCGCGCTCCTGCTTCGGGGCTTTGGCGGCGCGGGTGCGCCTGCCTTGATACGCTCCGTTATGGCTTCCTCTGTATAATCCGCGCCGAGCGTTTTCAGACGGGTAAAGCGTTCCTGCCCCGGTGCGCGGCAAGATATGTATTTACCGGGCTTTATCTCATAGCCCGCAGCTTGCAGCAGCCGCAGAAAATCGGCAAAGTCTGACGCTTGCGGGATAAGCGCGTCAACGGCAATTTTTAGCTTGCCTTTCCAGCTTGTACCCGACTTTTCCGCTTGGTACTCCGCATAGCTCTTTCCCTTGCTGCCCCTGCCGGGGACAACGACGGACAAGCCGTTTTCCCGGCACAGCCTGTCGCTGATGTTGCGTATGCCGTAATAGCTCCGCTTGTTGGAGTTGTATTTGCGGTGGTCGATGAAATTGACTGCACAGAAAATAATGTGATTATGGACGTGTCCTTTGTCTATGTGGGTAGTCAACACATATTCGTGTTGCCCCCTTGTTACCGCATCGGCAAGCTGCCGACCTATCTCATGCGCCTTTTCATAGCTGACTTCCCCCGGCTCAAAGGATTGCATGAGGTGGTGGGCTAAATTGTTGCCTTTCTCTAACGCTTGCGACAGGGTATATGCAAACTCAATACCTGCCGTTTCATAGGAGCAGCCGAATGAGGACACAAGCATTTTTTCTTCTGTCTTGGCGGGGTTTTGGATATAGGCGAGGGCTTTGCTCAACGTGCTTTTAATAGGTTTAATCTTTGTAACCGCCATATCTCATTCAGCACCCCCTTTATCTCGTCTATGTCCTCTTGATAGACGCTGCCCGTACTGTTCACGCGCCGCGCGATCTGATTGACATTGACCCCTATTTTCTGTATCTCGGCGGTCATTGCCTTTATGTCGCTATGGTCTACTTGCAGGATATACCCGTCGATTGCGATTTTCCGCAGATACGCCGCCATGTTGCGGGTAGGTATTAACTTCATTTTTTCCCCGTACTAAATCGCGCTCGGCTTCCGTCACGCGAAACTTTAGCTGCACCGTCCTTTTCCGTCCGTCCATGCTCTAACGCTCCTTTCCGTTCATAGAGGGTTTGGGACACTTCCCAAGGGTCTGCCCCAACAGGCGATAGCCTGTGGGGGTACAAGCAATTTTCAACCGACGCGCCGCAGCGCGGGAGGTCGAAAATACGGAAGTGGGTACCCGCTTCCTATGCTTGCTCTGCTACAATGTCTCTTGGCTGAGCATCTTTCCGTGGCCTGCCTTTTGGATGCAGCTTGATACCTGCCGCCAGCTTTCGTTGCTGTCTATTGAACCGAAATACCCAGTTTCTGATGCACTTCCTGTCTACTCCTAACTTCTGGGCAATTTCCCGATTTGTTTTACCTTCTCGTTTCAATTCTAAAATTTCTTTTCCGTATACGTCGATCTTTACATATTTTCTGGGCATAGCAAAACCTCCTCGTGTAGTTCTATTATCCTACACGGGGAGGCCTTTTGTCTATTGTCTACTTTTTACGGACCTGTTCAGGAGATTTGATATGGGAAACTTCACTTTTGAGGAAATGAACCTGATGTGCATTTATAATACCGGCAGCCGCGCAGGGTTGATTGAAAGCCTGAATGAGATGCGTGGTGAACTTTCGGCAGAGGAAACAGAGCTGATGGAGCTGACAGACAGTACCCTCCGCAAGCTTCAGGCCATGACGGATGATGAATTTGCGGAATTGGAATTGTACCCGGATTTTGATGAGTGAGGATAATTTTGTGGTGATCTTATATGTAGCGAGAAAACATTTCATTTATTATTTGGACTGATTCTTAAATGTTATTTTGGAGGAAGCCTCCTGTTCTTTTGAGATTAAATAGAGTATAATGATGTTGAAGAAAAAATGAGCATTTAAGGAGACAAGCCATGAAAAACGATATTACAATTAAAAATAGTAGTATGGATGTTTATGATTATTGCGAAAAGAATGGAATTAGTTTAGCAAAAATAGAAGAAAATGAATTTGTTGCTGTGCCGGCTTCTTATGAGCAAGGTCATTTTTTTGCACAAGAAACAATAGATTTTTTGAAATTTTGCAGAGAAAATGACAGCAATCATAAATATGACATTCTTTCTGATGGTGATATTACAGTTAGATCACTTCACTCTTTTGATATTTGGATGCCAATCATATTTATTGCTCAAAGTGTATTACTTCCTTTTGCCATCAATATGGTTAGCAATTATATCTGGGAGAAAATGAAAGGACGAGAGACGGAGAATGCAGAGGTTGATATGACCTTTATTGTAAAAAATGGTAAGAAAGAAAAGTCTATTCATTATAAGGGGGATGCAAAAACATTTAAGGAATCCTTTGAAAAATAGATCTTAATAAGATGTGGGAGGAATAATGCTAAAAAGTTTTGAAAGTCATTGCGAATTAGAAGAAGTAAGAATAG